>JAOTTJ010000161.1 GCA_029864465.1 Gammaproteobacteria bacterium
GACCAAAAGCTCTGGGCAGCCGATCAAGGCACGCACAAGATTCTCGGCTACGATCTCGATGGCCACTTCCTGTATTCCTGGGGCAGCTGGGGCGAATACCCCGGCGGCATGTGGGGTGTGCATGGTTTGTCGACGGACAACGAAGGTAATTTCTACACGGCCTCCGTCAATAACGGCCGGATCCAGAAATTCGTGCCGCGCGCAGGCGCCAATCCCGACTTCCTGGTGGGCAAGCCCTGGCCGGGGGTTTGGTGATCACGCAGAAATCGGGTCTCGGGGCGATCGCCGTTCTGGCGGTCGCCGCGGCAGCGCGTTTCGGTGCAGCCCGCTGATGACGGATGGAAAAGCAGCAGGCCGGTTCGGCGGCTCGCTCCTTGTCGTTCTCGGGCTCTGCGGCCCGCTAGCGCTTCAGGCACAGGTCACCGCCGTGACCGGAGCCGGCTCGCGTAGCTGTGAGCAAATGCAGACGGATATCGCTGACCTGCCGAATGTCAGGCGCGCGTACGTCTCGTGGATGCAGGGTTACTTGAGCGGCCGCAACGCAGCGCGTGAGGTCGAAGGGCTCGCGCTCGTCGACTTATCCGACTATGAGGCGCAGTGGAATTGGATCGTGGACTGGTGCGGCGTGCATTCTGAGCAGCCGTTTGCCGATGCCGCGGACGCGCTGTTCGCCGAACGGGTGGGCTCGTAGGCGCACGACCTGCGTGTTTGTTCACTGCGTCCAGTAGAATCGGCGTCAGGCAACACTTCGGTCATTCGTGATGCCGGCCACCCGCCGTTGGAAAAACAGACCCGCTTGCCTCTCCGCTTTCGTGCGGCGTCTACCTGCGCTCGCGTTTTGCCTTTGGTCGGCCGGCTCAGTGGCGCATCATTCGCACGCCGAGTTCTCGAGCGAGCTTACGGTCGTCGAGGGCGAGCTCCTGAGTATCGCCTGGCGCAATCCGCACCCGGCCATGACGCTCAGAGTCTCGAGCAATGGCGCGGATGAGACCTGGCAGGTTCAGGTGCTCGGCAACATCAACGGCCTGCGGCGCGATGGTGTGACGGGAGACATTTTCACTGTCGGCGAGCGCGTCACAATCACGGGACAGCCATCGCGGCGCCGTGCGGGGTTACTGCTCGCGACACATGTGAGCTTTGCCGACGGCAGCGAGGCGCTGCTCGGCCCGGATGAGTCGACGGGACAGGCTATCTATCGCGGCCAAGGAACGGTGTCTGCTCCGCGCGCTGCGAGTGAGGAACCGGAAGGACTCTTTCGTGTGTGGCTCGTCGCAGAGCGCTTTCGAAACCCGGATCTCCCGTTGCGGCCTGAGGCGCGTCGCGCGAAAGAAACCTGGGATCCGGTCACCGATGATCCGCAGCTCGGCTGCCAACCGCTCGGGATGCCGGGTGCCATGATGAGCCCGCACCCCATCCAGTTCGTCGAGCGTGGCTCGGACATCGAGCTCCGGCTCGAGGAATGGGATGCCGTGCGCACGATCCATATGAGTAGCGCCATGACACGATCCGGCGTGGCGGCGACGCGAATGGGCTACTCGACGGGACGCTGGGAAGAGGGTGCGCTCGTCGTGACGACAACCGCTATCGATTATCCGTTCATGGACGAGCACGGAACGCCGCAGAGTGAGGCCGTCGAGGTCGTCGAGCGATTCACGCTGAGCCCGGACGAGCGCAGCCTCGCTTGGGAAGCGACGGTGACAGACCCAGGCACGATGACCGAGCCCGTTGTCGCGTTTACGACGCGCTGGGAATGGGTGCCGGGGGAAGCGCTGCAACCCTATGACTGCGCCGTCCTCGACCCGCCGCTGCCGGTCGACGCCGTTCGGTAGCAGAGTCCATCTGCCAGATGGTTAAAAACGAGTTCTTGGTAAGGATCAAATTATGGCTGACAACAAAATCGTAAAGTACTCCGGCGATAGTGCAGAAGTTTCTTGGCACGGAGGCCTGTGTATACACATTGGTGAATGCGGACGAGCGAAAGGAGATTTGTTCGTCGGTGGCCGCCAACCCTGGTGCCAGCCTGACGTCGCAAGCGACGAGGAAGTAAAAGACGTCGTAATGAGATGCCCTACCGGCGCTCTTTCCGTTACGTTTGCCGACGCGTCAAATCCAGAAGAGGCAAGTCCAGAAAACACGGTGCATGTTGCCTATAACGGTCCGCTTTTCGTAAGCGGGCAGCTCGAGATAGATGGCGCACTGGCCGATGCGCCGGGTCTCGACTTTCGGGCAGCGCTGTGTCGTTGCGGACATTCGAAAAACAAGCCGTATTGCGACAACAGCCATGACGGCGCCGGGTTCAGGGATTTCGGTGCCGTTGGTGAGACGGGTGACCCGAGCACAGGGGTCGGAGGCCCACTCGCGATCAAGGCAGTCAAAGACGGTCCGCTACTTTTCAAAGGTAATGTCACGATCTCGAGCAGCGGTGGGCGTAGCATATGGCGTGGGAGCCAGGCTGCGATATGCAGATGTGGTGCCTCCGCAAACAAACCGTTTTGCGACGGTAGCCACAAGAAGATCGGCTTCACGTCAGAGCATCCTTGAGCATCCGCTTTAGTTGCTGAACCGACAAATTCACGTAATATGCTCGCGCTTCGACAAGCGGCCGGGCAGAAGCGAATGGAATTGGCAAACGCCCTGGAGTTCGGTTAGCGTGTGCACTTTCTCGCTGCCTTGGAATACTTAGGAGTCCCTATGCATAAGCTTTCGGTTGCGACCGCGGTCGCGCTCAGCCTCAGCGCCTCGGTCGTAGTTGCCCAGGGCGCGCTGGAGACCGATGACGAGAAGACGTTATACGCGCTGGGTATAGCGCTCGGCTCGAACATCGGTCAGTTCTCGTTATCCGCGGACGAGCTTGCTGTCGTCGAGTCCGGAATCAGGGACGCGGTGCTCGGCAACGAGCCTCAGGTCGATATGCAGGTCTACGGTCCGATGATTCAAGGGCTCGCGGATTCGCGCGCTGCAGCTGGTGCGACGGCCGAGAGAGAGGCGTCGGCGGCTTTCCTGGCGCAGATGGCACAAGAGCCGGGTGCAGAGCAAAGCGCCTCGGGTGTGATCTACATTCCGATTACCGTAGGCTTGGGCGCAAGCCCGTCCGCCGCCGACACGGTCCGCGTCCACTATCACGGCACGCTGCGCGACGGCACGGTATTCGACAGCTCCGTGGATCGAGGTGAGCCCATTTCGTTCCCATTGAACGGCGTCATTCCGTGTTGGACGGAGGCGGTACAGAGGATGGCGGTCGGTGGCAAGAGCACGCTCGTGTGCCCATCGGATACTGCCTACGGTGACGGTGGGCAGGGCCCGATCCCGGGTGGTGCCACGCTCGTATTCGAAGTCGAGTTGCTCGCAATCGAATAGCCGGCGCGGGATGCTCGATGCCGAGCCAGCTCTTTGCAACCTCAGGAAATCGCGTCGATGCGCCGGCACGCACACTAGAGGATTGACGGTTTTGGCCCTGAATATCTCGCGTCGAAACGCTTGAGTTTTGTTTACGAATCACAGCGATAGCTACGAACAGATCCGAGAGTCTGTCAGACGCCTGTGCGTGGATTTCCCTGGCGAGTACTGGCGCGAGCAGGATGAGCAGTCGCGCTATCCGACAGAGTTCGTCCAGGCACTCAGCGACACGGGCTATCTGTCCGTGCTCATTCCAGAGGCGTACGGCGGCAGCGGCCTCGACCTCAAGGCGGCCTGCATCATTCTCGAGACGATCCACAAGAGCGGTGGAAACGGGGCGGCCTGCCATGCGCAAATGTACACAATGGGTACCGTTCTGCGTCACGGTAGCGAGTCGCAGAAGAACAAATGGTTGCCGGATATTGCAGCCGGCGAGCTAAGGCTCCAGGCCTTCGGCGTTACGGAGCCGACGAGCGGCACGGACACGACGCGCATCAGGACGACGGCGGATCGGGATGGTGACGGCTACGTCATCAATGGACAGAAAATATGGACGTCACGGGCGGAGCACAGCGATCTCATGGTGCTGCTCGCGCGCACGGCGCCGCGCGAGGCGTCGCCGAAGCCGACCGACGGGCTTTCGGTATTTCTGATCGATCTGCGTGAGGCCGTCGGCAAGTCCGTGACGATCACGCCGATCCAAACGATGATCAATCATGCGACGACGAGTGTCTTCTTCGACGGCTTGCGCGTGCCTGCAGAAAGTCTCATTGGCGAGGAAGGTAAGGGCTTTCGCTACATTCTCGATGGGATGAATGCCGAGCGGATTCTCATCGGCGCAGAGTGCATCGGAGACGCGCGTTTCTTCGTGCAGCATGCGGCCGCTTATGCGAGCGAGCGAACCGTTTTCGGTCGGCCGATTGGCCAGAACCAGGGCGTACAGTTTCCGATCGCCGAAGCACACGTGCAGGCCGAGGCCGCTGCGCTCATGGTGGAGAAAGCCGCGGCATGCTTCGACTCAGATCAGCCGTGCGGTGCCGAGGCGAACATGGCCAAGCTGCTCGCATCGGAAGCGTCGTGGCGTGCTGGTGACGTGTGCATGCAGACATTCGGCGGCTTCGGGTTTGCGGCGGAATACAATATCGAGCGGAAGTTCCGCGAGGCCAGGCTCTACCGTACGGCGCCTGTTTCGACAAATCTGATTTTGTCGCATGTCGGCACGCACGTGCTCGGTATGCCGAAATCATTCTAGGCCCATACGATGCAGGACTTGCTCAACGGAACGCTGGTCGTGTCCATCGAGCAGGCCGTCGCGGCACCGTACTGCACGTCGCGCCTGGCGGATAGCGGTGCAGAGGTCATCAAGATCGAGCGCGAAGATGGCGATTTCGCGCGTGACTACGACGCTGTCGTTCATGGCGAGAGCGCCTACTTCGTCTGGCTGAACCGCGGTAAGAAATCAGTCGTCCTGGATCTCAAAAATGCTGCCGATAAGAACTGTGTGCACAGAATGCTCGAGCAAGCGGACATATTCGTGCAGAACCTCGCGCCCGGTGCAGCTGAGCGGCTCGGTTTCGGCTCGGCCGGTCTGCGGGAACGCTTGCCGCGCCTGATTACCTGCGATATTTCGGGCTACGGAGAAACCGGCGTCTACGCTGACATGAAGGCCTACGATCTGATCGTGCAGTGCGAAACGGGTCTCGCCTCGATCACGGGTACGCCGGAAGGGCCCGGTCGCGTCGGCGTGTCGGTTTGCGATATAGCCTGCGGCATGTATGCGCATGCGGCGATTCTCGAGGCGCTGCTGAAGCGCGAGCGGACAGGTGCGGGTAGCGCACTGAAGGTGTCGCTGTTCTCTGCGATGGCAGACTGGATGACCGTGCCGCTGTTGCATCAAGACTACGGTGGTGCCGCGCCGGAGCGTGTTGGGCTCAATCATCCGTCGATTGCGCCGTACGGCGTTTATGTGACCGCTGACGGGCGCGAGCTCATTTTCTCTATTCAGAATGAGCGGGAGTGGCAGCGCCTTTGCGCCGACGTCCTCGAGCAGGCGGAGTTAGCTACCGATGAGCGTTACTCCGACAACACGCGGCGTTGCGAGCATCGGACGGAGCTCGATGCGAAGATCCACGCAGTGTTTGGGAAACTGTCTTTAGCCGAGATCGGCCGACGTATGCGCGACGCGCAGATCGCCTTCGGGGCGGTGAATTCCGTCGAGGACTTCTCCAGGCATCCGCAGCTGCGACGCATGACTGTCGCGAGCCCGTCGGGTGACGTCAATCTCGTCGCGCCGCCCGTGGACGTCGACGGCGAGGGTCTGCAACCCGGAGGTGTGCCTGTGCTCGGTGCGCACACGGTGGAGATCCGGCGCCGATTTGGAGGTGCGGCATGAGCGAGCTCGATCTGGATCTGCTACGCAGCTGGGAGGGCAGGGAAGAGACACGCGAGGACGTGCTGTCGCTGACGCCCGTACAGATGCTCGCGGCGACGCTCGATCGCGACCCCGCTGCATTTTCGGATGGCGACGTCCTGCCACCGCTTTATCACTGGCTGTACTTCCCGTCTCTCACGAGGTCAGTTGAGCTTGCACGCGACGGCCATACGCGCCTCGGTGGATTCATGCCGCCAGTACCGTTTCCGCGTCGCATGTTCGCAGGCGCACGCATGGATTTTCGCGGTAAGTTACATATCGGTGAACGCGTCGAGCGCGTCGCGCGTATCGAGGCCGTGCGCTACAAGGAAGGGCGCTCGGGGCCGCTCGTATTCGTCACGGTTACCTACGAGCTCAGGGACGCTGCCGGCCTCAAGCTAATCGAGGAGCAGGATATCGCCTACCGGCCCGCGATGGAGTCCAAAAGCGGCAGGCCCCGATCCGAAAGCGTGCCGGCGCCGGCTGATTTTTCACGCGAGATCACGCCCGACGAGCGGATGCTGTTTCGTTTTTCAGCGCTGACGTTCAACGCACACCGGATTCATTACGACTTGCCCTATACGCAGGGCGAGGGTTATCCGGCGCTCGTCATTCACGGGCCGTTGACGGCTGTGCTGCTGGCCGATCTCGTGACCCACGAAACGGGCCAGGTAGCGCTCGAGCATTTTTCGTTTCGCGCCAAGAGCGCTTTTTTCCTCGGCGATCGCATGACGCTGCTCGGCAAGCGGCTTGGCGATACGGTCGAACTGACCGCAATGAGTGACGAAGGCATCGCCGGACTGACAGCGAACGCGGCTCTTTAACGTTCGCTTAGCCGTTACTTAACGGTTAACGACACGGATTTCAATTGTATTGGCAGGCCGCGCCCCCATATCGTTATTGACCATCGATCAATCGCGGGTGACGATTCATGCGGCACGGACAGCCTTCCCTGAAATCAGTTTTTCACACATCGGCGCTTACGCTGTGGCTCACGTTTTGTGTGGTTGGTTGTAGTTCGTCCGAGGACGGCACGTCCGCTGCTGGGGTCGCGCAGCAGCAAGGGTTGCGCGAGGAGGTCGCGGCGTTTACCGGCCGTACCGCCGAGGAGCTTCTATCCGATGCGTCGGCCCTGCAG
>JAOTTJ010000162.1 GCA_029864465.1 Gammaproteobacteria bacterium
CAATCCGTCCCGTAGTCTTCACGTGCTCCAACAAGCGCCTCAACAGGCTCATGAACCGCTGGTTGTCACCGAGCGAACCGGGCGTTACGAACCGCGTGTCTGCGTCAGGCAACAGAATCGCGATCGCCTCGCAGGGGAAACCGTCGAGGCAAAGCTCCGCTAAGGCCTCGAGCGAGTTGCTGAGCGTATCGCAAGGCTCGAACTCATTGATTCCGATCATCAGCCGGAGCTGGGAGGTGAGGTGTTCCGGCAGACGTGTCGTGGTCGCGAGCGTCGCATTGACCGCGAACTGCCGTTCCAGACAGCCGAGTACCGGTGAGATGGCCCTGAATACCGCCTCCAGGCTCGTCGGCTCGAGCCGGCGAACCAGAATACAGAGCACGAGCCACTTGCGACTGGATGCCTTCACCGGAAACAGGTACGCATATCGCCCCGTGCCGATCTCGACGCGCGCAGGTTTGCCCGGCTGCGTGCCCCCGAAATGACTCTGCGGGCACGGTTCTTCGAGCTCGCTTGTCGACCACAGCTGCTCGCCGTCACGCGCGTGAAGCGCAACGGCGATTGCGTCATCCACGGCCGTTAGCAGCTGAGTTGCGAACCCATGCAGGGAACTGCGGTCGATAAACGCGTCGAGTCGATGCTTGCTCAAGTCGCTAGTAACCTCGGTACGCTCACGTTGCTCGTCGTCGGGCTTTCCGCATTGAGCATGCTATCGATGGGAAGGCAGCTCGGCGAAACCGGTGTCAGCCCGGCGTTATTGTCCTATCGGCTTAACTGGCGAATTCTTTAGCCGACTCCAGAATTCCGAGCGCTGGCCGATAACGTCGGTTATGGCCGTCAACGACATCCCCCGCGAAGGCCTGCGCGACCAACGGCCGGGCCACCGCTCGTCTTCAACGTGGCGCGAGCTGGCGTTTCAGCTGCTCGAGCGCAGCCGGGATACGCGTGGGCTGAGCCGCATCGTCGATAGCTGCCTCGTCATCCTGATCCTCCTCAATGTGGCTGCCGTCCTCCTCGAATCCATGGAATCCGTGGGTCTGGCCTTTGCGGCGCAGTTTCGTCTGTTCGAGATGCTCTCCGTGGCCGTGTTCAGCGTCGAATACCTGCTGCGCGTGTGGGTCTGTGTGGAGACAGACCGCACGAGCTCCAATGAATCTGCCACCAGCGTGCGACTCAGATATGCCGCATCACCGATGGCCATCATCGACTTGCTTGCAGTCCTGCCCTTCTATATCGGCGCTCTCGGGCTCCTCGGCGCAGCGGACATGCGTGTGCTTCGCGTCTTGCGTCTTCTACGCCTGTTCAAGCTGACCCGTTACGCCGATTCGATGTCCCTGCTCTGGCGGGTGCTGCGCGAGAACGCCAGCAATTTTGCTGCGGCGCTCGGCGTGCTTCTGATCGTCATGATTCTGGCGGCGAGCGGGATGTATCTGATCGAGAGAGAGGCGCAACCTGAAGCCTTCGGCAGCGTTCCGTCCGCGATGTGGTGGGCGTTCGCGACACTGACGACCGTCGGCTACGGGGATGTCACGCCGATCACGCCGATCGGTAAGGTTTTCGGTGCGGCAATCACCGTCGTCAGCATCGGCATCGTCGCGCTGCCGGCGGGCTTGCTTGCCTCGTCGTTCTCGGCACGGCTACGTCAGAACACGGAGGCTTATCGAGATGCCGCCGATCTGGCCGCCGCAGATGGCATTGTCACCGAGGAAGAACGTCGCGAGCTCGAGCGAAAACGCCGTGAGCTCGGTCTTGGCGCCGACCTCGCTGCAGATATTCTGGGCGAGGAACAGACGCGCCGCATGCACATCATATCGACAGCCTGTCCGACCTGTGGATATGACCCAGCCGCCGCCGCCATAGATCGCGAAGAGAGCGCACCTGACATCAGTTAGCTGACGAACCCTCTCCGCGTCTGAGGCGTCGAGATGAATGGGGATGAGTTCTAACTCACGCGCAAATTTGCCGTCGAATCCGACTCAACTATACCGATGCGTTATGTTCAACTAGCGCCGGAATTCTTGACATCTGCTTTCTCGATTTCTTCCGGTCAAACGGTAAGCGACTGAATCGAGCGCACGTTCGACTGCCTGGTACGGTATTTGCTTGGAGTTCTAGTACCAGCTCGGCGGGATCCGCCGGGCGATCGCGAATACAAGGATAGGCCACACGAATGCGAAACGGACGATCGCACAAGCCTTCACGACCTCTAGGACTTTCGATGCGATTGCGCTCATGACCTCTCGCAACCGAGGACCGCGACGCGCCGGCAAGCCCCAGCCTCTCTACGCATTGCTCGACGGTCGCGCACAGAACGGCGCGCAGTCGCCAGCACCGTCGCGCTGGCATCGCGGGCGCCCAGCCGCGGCCGAGGAAGCCGGCGCCAAACACCGCGCTGCCTGGCGTCGCAACGTCATGGCCCGGAACCAAAACAGCTCCACCAGCGTCTAAGCAGTACTCACCGCGGCCGTCTGCCGCCGACCAGCCGTGGCAGCCTTCGGGCGCGTAAGCCTCGAGGCCGTGGTCTGCGGCAAGCCCGTCGTAGGCCCACGGGCTGGTGGCTCGCTCGATCTCATCGAGGACGGTAGTAACGGTAGATTCTTCGAGCCCCGGGATGCCGAGGATTTCGCCGCGAAGGTATTTTGGTACCACGAAACCCGTGACCGAGTTCACTCGCACGCGGCCAATGCACTCAAGTCGATCGAGGACCGGTTCTCCACGCGCAAGACGACCGACGCCTATCGCGATCTCTATGCGCGTGCGCCGGACCGGCAACGTCCATCGGCAGCATCGCCGACGGCTAGGCCGCTCTGATCAGAGCGCGTGCGTTGCTGCCTATGTGCACGTGATTGTAGATGAGGTTCGAGAGCCGCTTGCGCGAATAAGTCTCCCAGCGCACGAGCTCGAAACCCGTGGCGCCAAGTAAATTTTCGAATGACGCCCGGCAATACTCGTTCGCATGACCGATCTCCATGTCCTCAGGGTAGACGGGTTTCCTGATACCGCGCCGCGTCATGAAGCGTTTGAGCTTTTTCGATATCGATTCGACGTTCGGCAGCTCTATGAGCACGTGGCCGTGCGTCACAAGCAGCGCCCTTATCTTGCGCATCGCGGGCAGGCAATCGGGTAGATGCTCGAGCACGTGACGCAGACAGATAACGTCGAACTTACCCGCGTCGATTTCTTCGGCCTCGACGTCGAGAAAATCCGCGACGACGACTGCGGCTCCGAGCCGTTGTCTGACAAGCTTGGCCATGACCGGGGAGAGCTCGAGCCCCTTGACGTCCCAGCCGGCCCGGCGCGCCAGATACATGAGCCTGCCGTTACCGCAGCCGATATCGAGCAGGCGGCCCGGCGGCGAGAGATAACGGCTGAGGAAGCTGAAGGATTGGTCCTTGTCGAGATTCCAGGGCTCGGAATCGTCGATCGGATCCTTGTCCGGCTCGTCGAAATGCCCCTGCTCGAGCCCCGTCGAGAGATCGTAGTTGACGAGGTGGCAACGCGCGCACTTGAAGTAACGAAACTGCCCATCGTTACCCATGACGTGATAGAGGGACAGATCGTTGCCGCCACAGAGCCGGCACGGGAAGTCTGCTCTGACGATGCGTGCGCTCATACCACCGGCACAAAGAAGACGAGTATAACCCCGACCCGTTGCGGGTTTATTCCGTAGACTGTCGCGATGAGCGAGGCCCATCACCGCAAGATCCGCAGTTTCGTACGCCGCCCGGGCCGCACGACGCACGCGCAACGCCGCGCGCTCGAGGAAATCTGGCCTCGCTATGGGATCGAGCCGGTGAATCAGCGAGTGGACTTGCGAGCCCTGTTCGGCCGATCGGCCCCAGTCGTGCTCGAGATCGGCTTCGGCAACGGCGAGGCACTGTTCACGTCCGCTGCAAATCACCCAGAGGTTGATCACCTCGGTATCGAGGTACATGAACCCGGAATCGGTCATCTGCTCATGCTGCTCGAGCGGGCGGGCCTCGACAACGTACGCGTGATCGCTAGCGACGCCGTCGAAGTGCTGGACCAACAACTCGAGACAGCCAGCGTCGCCGTCGTCAGACTTTTCTTCCCCGACCCTTGGCCTAAGAAACGCCATCACAAGCGCCGCCTGCTGCAACCCTCATTCGTCGCGGAGCTCGCCCGCGTACTCGAGCCCGGCGGCTTGCTGCACATTGCGACGGATTGGAGCAACTACGCCGAGCACATGGCCGAGCTCATGTCGGCGAGCGATAGCTTCAAAGCGTTGACAGCCGAGGAGGCCGCCTCGAATCCGCTGAGCGCGCGCCCACCCACCAAGTTCGAGCGCCGTGGGCGGACCCTCGGCCACGACGTCTGGGACCTCTACTATCGGCGCGATTGAGCCGCAGCGACGAGGCGGTCGAGTTCCTTCGGATCGGCGCACACGACACCGTCGATGACATCGATCTCGAGCGTATCGAGGGATGTTTCCGGGCACGGGCCCGCCACACAGAAACCGTCGTCGATACGAAACTGTGCGCCGTGTGACCGGCACATGATCAGATCGCCTTCTCGCGTGAGGAAGTCATTCGGCCTGAGGTTGAGCTCGTGCCCGGCATGCGGGCAACGATTGACGTAACCGTAGACCTCGCTGCCACGGCGCACGACGAATAAGCTCAACGGCCAATCACCCTCCCCCCAGCTCAGCTCGAGTGCCCCGGGGTCGGCGATGTCCTCGAGTGCGCATAGCCGTACCATCGGGATCAGGCACTTTGCGGCGCTGGCGCTTCCGCCTCGCCGTGCGCTGGGAACCAGCTACGGAATCGCAACAGAAGCAGCAGGCCCGGTATCGCGATGAGCGCTGCCAAGACGAAGAAATTGATCCAGCCCATCTGCGTGGCGAGCCATCCGCTCGGCGCGACGAGCAGAACGCGCGGAACGGTTGCGAGCGCGCTGAGCATCGCGAACTGTGCTGCCGTGAATCGCCGGTCGGTCAGATAGGCCATGAAGGCGAGCAGCGCCGCAGTGCCCATCCCGCCACTGAGATTCTCGAAGCCGATGACGGCGGCGAGCCACCAGAGATCGTGCCCGGCGATCGCCAGGACAGCGAACCCCGCTGTGGAGATGCCCTGCAGTACGCCTGCAACGATCAACGTCCGATAGAGCCCGAGCTTCAAATTCAAAGTGCCGCCCACGAACAACCCGAACAGTAGTGGCGCTAGACCGAAGGCCTTGGCAACGGTACCGATCTCCGTGTTCGAGAAGCCTGTCTGGAGATAGAACGGGATCGTCATGTGACTGGCAATATTGTCACCGAGCTTGAAGATCAAGATGAACGCCAACACCAACCACGCGGCCGCCGGAACTTCGTAACGCCGAAAGAACTCGGTCAGCGGGCCGAGAAACGCGGCCTTCAATGTCGCGGGTTGACCTTCAGCCTCCGGCGGCTCGGGCGCCAGCAGCGTAACAACCAGCATCGATGCCATGACCGCAGCCATGAGAAGGTAGACACCGCGAAAGCCGATCAAATCAGCCAGAATGAGTCCGCCCGCTGAGGCGAGCAGCATCCCGACCCGATAGCCGTACGTTACGAACGTCGCGCCCAGGCCTTGCTCCGCATCGGCCAGGCTTTCACGCCGATAGGCATCGATGACCACATCCTGCGAGGCGGAGAAGAAGGTGACGAGGAACGCTGCGGCAACAATCGCCCAGACGCCCCGACCCGGATCCTGCAGCCCGAGCAGCGCGATGCTGGCCGCAAGGCAGCATTGGAAAATCATCAGCCAGCTGCGCCTGCGACCGAGACCGAGCGGCTTGAAACGATCGAGCAGAGGCGCCCAGATGAACTTCAAGTTGTAAGGCAGCCCGACGAGCCCGATGAAACCGATCGTCGTCAGGTCGACGCCGCCCTGCGTAAGCCACGCCTGCAGGACCGTGAGCGTCAGCAGCAGAGGCAAGCCGGAGGCGAACCCCATTGCACCGGCAAGCCATAGCCGTGGCGCCAATAGGACGCGCCAGCTGCCGGCATCTCGATCAAAGGTCATAGTCGATCGTCAGCGGAGCGTGATCGGAGAACCACTTGCCTTTGTAGATCGACGCACGACTCGCGCTCTCCTTCAGAGCGCTGCTGACGATGTGATAATCGATGCGCCAGCCGACGTTGTTTTCCCGGGCGCGACCCCGATTCGACCACCACGTGTACTGGTCCGGCTCCTGATTCACGGCCCGGAACGCATCCGTATAGCCGCCATGCGTCAGCAGCTTCTCCATCCATTCCCGCTCCTCGGGAAGAAACCCGGAGTTCTTTTGGTTGCCGCGCCAATTCCTGATGTCGATTTTGCGATGGGCAATGTTGAAGTCGCCGCACAAGATATAGGGCTTACGCCGGCGGCGCAGCTTAGCCAAGTGAACCTCGAAAATTTCCAGGAAACGAAATTTCGCTTCCTGTCGTGCCTCGCTCGAGGACCCCGACGGCAGGTAGACGCTAACGACCACAACGTTCTCGAACTCGGCTTCGACGTAACGGCCCTCCGCGTCAAACTCGGCCGAGCCGAGCCCGTTAACGACGCGCAGAGGCTCCTCGCGTGAATAGAGCGCAACGCCACTGTAACCGGGCCGCTGCGCAGCAACGATTTGGCGATGCAAGCCCCGGCGCTCGAAAGGACGTCCGTCCAGCTGAGCGGCCTGCGCCTTGAGTTCTTGGACGCAAAGAACATCGGCACGCTGCCGGGCAAACCAATCGAAGAAACCCTTGCGGGCGGCCGAGCGTAGGCCGTTGGCATTGAACGTTATTACGCGCACCGCGCGCCTACTATTCGTGCTCTTTCGGTCCGCGCTGCGATGGCGATCATCAGCGGCTACTCCCAACGCTCGAGAAGCGCTGTATGATACCGGAGCCAACGCAGGGATCGTCATGGAAGCCTATAAGACACAGTTTT
>JAOTTJ010000163.1 GCA_029864465.1 Gammaproteobacteria bacterium
GATGTTGCTGCGGCAAGTGGGGGATGACTGGGATCTCGCTCAGACCTCAGCCGATCAATTTCTAGGCTGGGCTGCGCAGCTGCACGAGATCGGTCTGGATATCGCGCACGTGAAATACCACAAGCACGGGGCGTATCTCTTGGCGAACGCGGACTTGCCGGGGTTCTCCCGCGCCGAGCAGCAACTGCTCGCCGTACTCGTCGGACACCACCGCCGCCGGCTCGAGGCGTTTCACCCTGGCGATCTGCCTCCGGAGTGGCGCAAGCCGGCTTTTCGCCTCACCGTGTTGCTTCGCCTCGCCGTGCTGTTGAACCGCAGCCGCAGCCCGGTCGATCTACCGGAGATTCGTTTGCGTGCGGGATCGCGCAGACTGCAGATCGCGTTTCCGCGAGATTGGCTCGCGAACAATCACCTCACGCAGGCGGATCTGAAGCAGGAATGTGATTGGCTCCGGGATGTCGGTTTCAAGCTTCGCGTGAAGCGCTATTGAGGCGCATCAAGCCGATTCGGCGAGCCGACCGAGCAGGCTTGATTGTGCGCAGACTGGAGCGTCCATGCCAGGGGTCACCAGCTCATATTCGCCGTTAGGTCTGAGCTGCCAGGCCTGGGTATTGTCCGCGAGATAGAGATCGAGATCCCCAATCAAGCGTTGCTTGATTTGCGGATTTCGGATCGGAAACATGATCTCGATACGCCGGAAGAAATTGCGGTCCATCCAATCGGCGCTCGCGCAATAGACTTCTTCGTCGCCGTCGTTGTGGAAGTAATAGCAGCGCGAATGCTCGAGGAAACGGCCGATGATCGACCGGACCCGAATGTTCTCCGATAGTCCGGGGATACCGGGCCGAAGGCAGCAGACTCCGCGCACGATCAGATCGACATGGACCCCCGAGAGCGACGCCTCGTAGAGTGCACGGATAATCTCTGGTTCAACGAGCGCATTGATCTTGGCAATGATGTGACCGGTACCACCCGCCGCTACGTTGCGAATTTCCCGCTTGATGAGCTGGAGCAGGCCGTCGTGCAGCGTGAAAGGCGATTGATGCAGTAGATTGAGCGGTGCGGTCTTGGTCAAGCTCGTAATCTGCATGAAGACCTCGTGCACGTCCTCGGTGAGCTTCTCGTCCGCGGAGAAAAGTCCGTAATCCGAATAGGCGCGAGCCGTCTTCGGATGATAGTTGCCCGTGCCCAGATGTACGTAGCGTCTGATCTTTCCGGACTCGCGCCGGACGATGAGCACCATCTTGCAATGCGTCTTGTAGCCGACGACGCCGTACACGGTATGTGCGCCGGCTTCCTGAAGCTTGTTCGCGAGCTCGATATTGGCCGCTTCGTCGAAGCGGGCACGAAGCTCGATCATGACCGTGACTTCCTTGCCGGCCCTTGCTGCAGCTACGAGGCTCGCGACGATAGGTGAGTCCGGCGTCGTGCGATACAGCGTTTGCTTGATCGCGAGCACGTTGGGGTCCCCGGACGCTCGATGGACGAGATCGATCACGGGCGCAAAGGATTCATAGGGATGATGGAGCAGAACATCTTCCTTAGCGATGACCTCGAAGATGTTCGATTTGACGAACTGCTTCGGTAAACCCGGCGTGAACGGCGGATATTTGAGATCGTCGCCGCTGACGAGATCCGAGACGGCGAGCAGGCGATTGAGGTTGACAGGACCTTCGACGCGGTAGAGATCCGATGTGCCGAGATAGAACTGCTCGAGCAGATAATCTGCGAGCTCTCCAGGACAATCGTGCGCCATCTCGAGCCGAACGGCGGCACCGTAGCCGCTGTCGGACAACTCACCCTCGAGCGCCCGCATGAGATCGTCGACCTCTTCGTCATCTATATAGAGGTCACTGTTGCGTGTGACCCGGAACTGGTAGCAGCCGTCGATGCTCATGCCTGTGAAGAGCTCGTCGACGAAGGCGTGAATAATCGATGAAAGAAAGACGAAATCCGTTTCCCCGGAGCCGCCGAGCTCCGCAGGAAGCGGAATCAGCCGCGGCAGCGAGCGCGGCGCCTGCACGATTGCGCGCCGGCATTGGCGGCCGAAGGCATCCCGCCCGTGAAGATCGACGATGAAATTCAGGCTCTTGTTGAGAATTCGCGGAAACGGTCGGGTCGGGTCGAGCGCCGTCGGGCTGAGCACGGGCTCGACCTCGGCATGGAAATAATCCTGCAGCCACTGCCGTTGTTCCGGCGTCCACTCGTCGCGCCGTAGGAAGCGAATGCCGGAGTCGCGCAGTGCCGGAATGAGCTCCTCGTTGAGCACGCGATACTGCTCGGCTACGAGCTCTGTCGTTCTTTCGAAGATCCGCCGCAGCACCTCGGCCGGGCTCAGATTGTCGCGACCAACTGCGGCGGAGCTGATCTCGAGGCGTTGCTTTAGGCCAGAGACGCGAATCTCGAAAAATTCGTCTAGATTCGTAGAACAGATACAGAGAAACTTCAGACGCTCGAGCAGCGGCACGCTCTCATCTTTCGCCTGATGCAGGACGCGGGCGTTGAACTCTAGTTGAGCAAGCTCTCGATTGACGTAGTAATCGGGAAGCCCGAGGTTTGGTGTATCCATCGGCGCCGTTCAGGCATTCGGTGTTTCTCCTGAGTATACGCCACCGAGTACGGCGGGCTCGCGGGCGCCGGTCACAGATGGCATGTTGCCAGCCGCGCGCACCAGCCGAGCACGGGCGAGCCAGGCAAACCCGGCTGCTTCAACCCATGCGGGCTCGATCCCGTGGGCGGCACTAGTCTCCACGACAGCGGGTGCGACGAGGGCCTCGAGCCGCTGGACGAGCGCGGCGTTGTACGCGCCGCCGCCACAAACGATGACTCGCTGGGCTTCAGGTTCGCTAGCTTCGATGGCGTCAGCTATTGTCGTCGCCGTGAGCTCGAGAAGTGTCGCCTGAACGTTGGCGGGCGCTGCCTCGGGTACTTCGGCGAGCGCGCGCTGCACCCAGCCAAGGTTGAAATGCTCGAGCCCGGTCGATTTCGGTGCCGGAAGCGAGAAGTAATCGTCTGAGCGCAAACGTCGTAACAGGTCCGAAACAACAGTGCCGCTTTTTGCCCATGCGCCGTCGCGATCGAACGGACCGCGGCCAGCTAGTCGGCTCCACGCGTCCATGAGCGCGTTCCCCGGGCCCGAGTCGAATCCCGTTACGGCTCGGCTCGGATTCAAGCACGTCAGATTCGCAATGCCGCCTATATTGACGGCGATGCGAATCTCCTCGGCGTGCCCGAGCTGCCAAGCATGTAACGCTGGTAGGACTGGTGCGCCTTGTCCACCGAATGCGACGTCCATGCTACGCAGGTCGGCCACCGTCGTAATGTGCGTGCGTGCCGCGATCGTGCTTGGATCGCCGAGCTGCAGCGTGAACGCACCGGGCGGCAAAGGCTGGTGGAAGATCGTATGGCCTGAGAAGCCGATCGCGGCGATCTCGTCTGGCTCGCGTCCAGACTCAGCGAGCAGTGCGAGCACGCATTCGGCCGCGAACTCTGCGAAGGCGACGTTGAGCGCCCCGAGGTCGCGCAGGTCCGTTCGCGGATCTGCGACGAGTGCCGCGAGCCCATCGCCGAGCGGTCCTGGAAAAGGCGTGGTCCGGGCACGAACGACGTTACAGGTGTCCGCGCCGAGCTCGACGAGCGCCGTATCGAGTCCGTCGAGACTCGTTCCGGAAACTATCCCTACGTAAAGCTCAGCCATGCGTCGGGCCCCTGTGGTGCGGTCAGGTTTTGAATGATCCGAGTCTAGTTCGACGCTGCAGCAAGCTGGGCGCTGCGATAGACGTCGAGCTGGTGCCAGAGTCCGGCAGAGATGGTTTCGAAGTCACTTCGATAGGCTTCTGGCACTGGATCAGCGGGCGGTAGCGGCACGGTACGCGGGTTGCGGTGGACACCGTTGATTCGATACTCGTAATGGAGGTGCGGGCCGGTTGCCAGACCGGACTGGCCAACGTAACCGATGACTTGGCCTTGTCTGACTCTGGCGCCGAGTCGTGGATCGGCGAAGCGGGACATGTGGGCATACAAGGTCGTGATGTTACCGCCGTGCTGGAGAATGACCGTGTTGCCGTATCCGCCGTTGACGCCGCGGAACGAGATCTTGCCATCGCCTGCAGCCCGGATAGGCGTGCCGCTTCTGGCCGCGTAGTCGACGCCACGGTGTGCACGGATCGTGTTCAAGACCGGGTGACGGCGGTTCGGATTGAAGTTCGAGCTGATCCGCGCGAAGTCGACGGGCGCTCGCAGAAACGCTTTGCGAACACTGCGTCCCTCTGGCGTGAAGTAGCCTCGTTCGCCGTTCGGGTCCTCGTAGCTTGCAGCGCGATAGAGTCGGCCCTGATTGATGAACTCAGCAGCAACGATCGTGCTGTCCTGCAATTTCGCGCCATCGCGCCACAGCTCGTTGTAGATGACCGTGAACTCGTCTCCGTTGCGGACATCCTGGATGAAGTCGATGTCCCACTGGAATATGCCGGCCATATCCATAATGACGTTGTCGGATATTCCTGCGGCCTGAGCGGACTCGAACAGAGAGCTTTGAATGATGCCGTGTGCGCCTACGGCGCGCACTTCGACAGGCCGCTCGGAGATTTCCGCCGCGAAACCCGAAGCCGCCTTGTTAATGTTGAGCATCCGAATTCGGTCGATCTCACGGCTCAAGGCCATGATTGAGCCTTCTCGATGAGCGACTTCGATTTCGTCACCAGGCTGTAGGCGCACGAGGTAGTCGCGCGCCGGGGCGAGCTGGACCATTTCGGCAAGATCCGAGAGGCTCAGCTCATGGCGGCGAAACAGCCGGTCTAGACTGTCGCCGGATTGGACGGTGAGCCTCGTTGACGTCAGCTCGGTGCTGGCCGCGGCCGTTGCGTCAGCCGCTAGCGCGGCTGCGGCCCCGGGCTGGGGCAGACTCAGTGGCCGGCTCGCTGTCGCGCCGGCCGTTGTGATCGGGTTTGCCAGAGGCGGCAGCACGGTGTCCTCCGCGCTGCTCAGAATCACGAGCAAGATGCCAACGACCGGAAGAAACAGGCCTGCGAGAAACCACGGCCAGCGCGGCACGGGCATGCCCGTGCCGTCTCCCGTTTGCTCTTTGTAGTCGTGGCGGATGCCGCCTGAGTAATTCTTCACGAAGCATCTACCCATTAGTCGGCCGGGGCTACTGTACCGATTTGGCTCTCGGGCGTCAAAATTAATTCCTTTAAACTCAGTGGGCTACGACGCAGTCATCAGTTTTGGAAAACGTGGCGCATCGGCTGCGGAAACCGCGTCCGTGCAAAGGTCACGGAAAACCGCCCGGACTGCAGATACCTGGCGCCGTAACAGCGTAAACTATGCCCCCATTGCGGTGCGCTCCCGCGTCGATGACCCCAGACGACTGCCCAGACCTGACCATGCAGCCTGTTGACGACCAGTTGCGGGAGCTAAGCCGCGGCGCCGAAGAGATCCTGCTCGAGAGCGAGCTGAAGGACCGGCTGTCTCAGGGTCGGCCGCTGCGGATAAAAGCAGGCTTCGACCCGACAGCTCCTGATATACATCTGGGGCATACGGTTGTTCTGAACAAGATGCGCCAGTTCCAGGAGCTCGGGCACGAGGTCATTTTCCTGATCGGGGATTTCACCGGCATGATCGGTGATCCGTCGGGAAAGACGGCGACGCGGCCGCCGCTGACGCCAGAACAGGTTCAGGAGAACGCCAGGACCTACGAGGAGCAGGTCTACAAGATCCTCGACCCCGCGCGCACGCGCCTGGAGTTCAACTCGCGGTGGATGGGCGAGATGAATGCAGCGGACCTGATCCAGCTCGCGGCGAAACACACTGTCGCACGGATGCTTGAGCGGGACGATTTCCGTAAACGCTATGAATCTGAACGGCCCATTGCGATCCACGAATTCCTGTATCCGCTCGTGCAGGGTTACGATTCCATCGCGCTCGAGGCCGATGTCGAGCTCGGCGGGACTGACCAGAAGTTCAATCTGCTCGTCGGCAGGCAGCTGCAGCAGACATACGGTCAGCCGCCGCAGGTCGTGCTGACGATGCCGTTGCTCGAAGGGCTCGATGGTGTCACCAAGATGTCGAAGTCGCTCGACAACTATGTCGGCATTTCGGAGGCGCCTGGGGAGATGTTCGGTAAGCTCATGTCGATCTCCGACGACCTCATGTGGCGGTATTTCGAGCTGCTGAGCTTCAGGCCCGTGACCGAGATCGAGGCGCTGTCCGAGCGTGTCAGTGGTGGCGAGAACCCGCGCGACATCAAGTTTCTCCTGGCTGAGGAGATCGTGGCCCGGTTCCACGACGAGGCAAGCGCCGTTCGGGCCCGGGAGGAGTTTATCGCGCGTTTCCAGCGCGGAGCGCTGCCGGCAGATATCCGCGAAGTTCGGGTCGCCGCGCCCACGGAGGGTCTCGGTGTCGCCCACGTGCTCAAGTCGGCCGGCCTCGTGGCAAGCACGTCTGAGGCATTTCGGATGATTTCTCAGGGCGCCGTGCGGATCGACGGCGAGCGGATCGAGGACCGTAAGCTCATGATTTCGGCAGGTTTCGAGGGTGTTTTTCAGGTCGGCAAGCGCCGGGTCGCGCGCGTCAGCGTCGCGGGGGCCTGACGGCTCCTGGAGTGCCGCGAAAACTATCGCTTGCAGGCAAGCCGGCGATGCGTATAATGCCGCGCCTCTCTGCCGAGTTTTACCCGCTAGAAAGTCTGTCTCCGAGTCTCGTTTGGCTTGGAGGAGGATGGGATCGCGGGTATAATTGTCGGTCCGCCTGGGGCTAAAAACCCAGGCCCGCTCTTTAACAATTAGGCTCAAGCAACTTGTGTGGGCGCTCGCACCGGAACAACGGTGTAAGAGCGTCAACTCGGGGGTGCTTTGCACCTCTGAGAAATACGTTCAGGACTCAAAATC
>JAOTTJ010000164.1 GCA_029864465.1 Gammaproteobacteria bacterium
TGCCCGCCCGAGCTGCACCTTCTGCTTGCAGCGAAACAACTAACCTGGGTTTTCGAGCATACGGCCGAGGTATCGGGCGCAAGTAACCAACCGGCCGATGCGAAAGCCTACGCGATCGATCGAGTGCGCGAGACCGTCTCATCGATCATGGACGAGCATGCGGCCAGTGCCGGCAAACGCGCTTGGGCCGAGAAATCCGTTTCCAGCGTCGATCACATTGAGCTGCTCCAGAAGCTCTATCCGCACGCACGGCTCATCTGCCTGCATCGCCAGGCGCACGATGTCATGGCGTCCTGCGCACAAGCCGCACAGCAGCGCCAGGGTATCTTCGGCTTCGAGCCGTTCGTCGCCGCAGCGATGAGTAACCCCGTAGACGGGCTCGCCGACTACTGGATCGACAAGACACGCCGGCTGCTCGACGTTGAGAAGAGGTCGATCGATAGGTGCCTGCGGATTCGCTACGAAAATCTTGTCGGCGACCCCGGAAACTCGCTCGATAGGTTGTTCGGTTACCTCGAACTGCCGAATTCGCCCGCCATGCTAGACTCGATCTTCTCGACGCCCCACGTCGTGGGCCCCGGTGACAGCAAGATCTTGACGACGACCGGTATTCACACAGATTCCATCGGCCACGGCAAGCGCTTGGCTATCGATACGCTATCTGCAGACCGCCGCGAGCAGATCAATGCGCTGCATGCACAGCTCGGCTATTCGTCCCTCGCACACGACGGCTGACAACTTACCGACAGAGGCTCAACAGTAATGTTCATCGGCTTCCCTCGGCAGCGTGAGTCGCTGCACCTCATGGTGAGCTACAGCGCGCAGAACGATCCCAAATGCGAGTGGCGCTTGTCGGCCGAGGAGTGCCGGCGTGTCATCGATCTCAGCAAAGCATTCCCTGGCCAGGCCGCGCGCATCGAGGGCGGCGAAGCTGAGCGCAACTTCCGCGACACGACTGTGCATTTCATTCCGCACAACGCCGACACGAACTGGCTTTACCACAAGCTCATGACGGCAGCCGTCGCCGCGAACGACAAGTGCTGGCAGTTCGACATCACGGGGTTCTTCCAGGATCTGCAGCTATTGAGCTACAAGGCCGATACGCAACAACATTACACGTGGCACATGGATATGGGCCCGGGTCCCGATAGCGGGCGTAAGGTCTCGATCACGGTGCAGCTCACGGATCCGGACGAGTACGAGGGCGGCGATCTCGAGCTCAACTCGGGAAAGATTTTGACCGCGCCGAAAGAAGCCGGCGCGATCGTGCTGTTTCCGGCATTTATGCTGCATCGCGTAACGCCGGTCACGACGGGCGAGCGCTGGTCGATCGTCGGCTGGGTGCAAGGCCAGGATCAGTTCCGCTAGGATCGATTGCAATGCAGCCGGCACGCAATACAACCCGGATCTTCGCGATTTTCTGCGCAGGTCTCTTTGCCGTGCTCGGTGCAACGATCTCCAGCGCTCAGCCAGCCATTCCGGCAGCGGACCTTGCCCGCTGCGCCGCGATCGCTACGGATGCCGTGCGACTCGCCTGCTTCGATGCGCTCGCACATGAGCTCGGACCCGAGGGCAACCTCGAGCGCGCTGCGTCTGAGCCGGCTAACGAGGCGTTGGCCACTGCAATGCCGGAAGCCGAGAACGAGGACGCGTTCGGCGCCGAGCTCATTGGTGACAGCCGCACACGGGGCCCCGACGAGATCCAGAGCCGTCTCATCGGTGAGTTTACGGGCTGGCGCGGTAACGCCGTGTTCAGACTCGAGAACGGCCAGGTCTGGCGGCAGGCCGACAGCGACCGGCTCGCCTACGCCGCCGATTCACCGCTCGTGACGATACGCCGCGGCGCTTTCGGCACCTATCGGCTCACCGTCGAAGGTCTCAACCGCTCGACCAGGGTCCGGCGAATCGAGTAACCGTATCGGCGTAGATGGTCCACCGGGCTAGGCGACGGGCTTCTCGAGCTCCAGCGTCCAGCCCATGAGACTACCCTTGTAGTGCAACGAGCCGCGCTTCTCGACAACGAATCCGGCTGCTTCGAACCTTTCCACTAGCGCATCGACCATCGCCGGCGACAAGGCTGCGCCCGCGAGATCCGCCATGCGCTCGCGATAGGCGTCGAAGGCCGCTCGCACGTCGCGTATGTGCTTGAGTTTCTGCGCGGTGCCGGCCTCCTTGTAGTCGCTGAAGACCTTGAGCAGGTTCGGCACCATGACACCCATGAAACCTTCGGGGTCCGTATACTTTTGTGACCGCTGCTTGATGCGTGTCAGCGAGGCGTTGAGCTTCTTACGCAGGCTCTCGGCCTTGCGATTGCTCTTCAGTGCACGACGTTGCTCCGGGGTCACGGCCTCACCCATGACCGTTACGAGCGCTGCGACTCGTTTGTCGATCTCTTCTTTCTGCAGACAGAACTGAACCTGGTCCAGCCCTTCTCGCGCATGCTCGACGACAGTCGATCCGACATGATGCAAGATCAGCGCCATGCGGCCGCCGGGTTTGAGCACGCGTGACGCCTCAGCGACGGCGCCAATAGCATCCGCGTATTCGAAACCGTACTGGCTCGTCAGCAGATCGACGCTGGCGTCGTCCAAGCCCGTTGCCTCGATCCGCACGCCGCCGCGAAACTCGATTCCGGCTAGCAGCGGCTGCAAATTTTCGTGCGCTGCGAGCATGCCGGCGGGATCGATCTCAGCGTAATCGATGCCAACGAGCTCTAACGCCTTGCCGTGCTCTATCGAATAACTCTGGGCGAGTAGCGCGATCGCGCCGTTGCCGGTAGCGAGATCGACGACGCGAGCGCCATCAGCCAGACGAGAGAACTGCGTGTTCCAGAAATCCGCAAACTCTTCGTCATAGTTTCCGTCGAACGGGCGCACGAACGTCGTAACCGTGTCGCGGCTCCAGAACTGGCTCCACTGGTCGCTCGTTAGACGGTGCTGTTTCACGGCGGCGGGCGCGTCTTTGCTAAACTCGCGGACTCGTCGGGTTTGAGGTCGGCATGGACTATAACCCAACGCGTCGGCACGAAGGATGTCCCATGAACAGCCTGACTGTCTCCCGCAGAATCATCCTGATCACGCTCTTGATGCTCGGGTCAGCTGCGATCGCGCCGGCACCTGCGCGAGCTCTATAGCCGTCTCGAGGCCCTCTTCGCCGAGCACCTCGGCCGCTGACGGACACATCTTCGGCGCAGTTCGCTACGGTAGAAATAACCCGCCAGCTCTTCCGCGGCCGCCGCCCGTAATCCCGAGAGGACCACGCGGCATGTAGATCTGCATGGGCTGACCGTCGCGCAAGATATCGACGGCAACGGTCTCGCCCGGCTCGCCGGCGATCGTGAGTGCCTGCAGGTCGCGCAGACTGAACACGCGCTCGCCGTTATAGCCGACGATCTCGTCGCCCGTTTGCAGGCCGGCGGTCTGTCCGGCCGAATTGTCTATGACCTCGAAGACGTTGACGCTCGTCGGTTGACCGGTCGCCTCGAGATAGCGCTCGTATGCATCGGCGCCGAGCTCGGTTTGCAGCTGGACTTGCGCCTCGCGTTGCATATCGATCGGATTGAACGACTCGCCCTGCCGGCGCGCCTCGTAAGACGCATTCATGAGGTCCATGCGCATTTGCGCCTCGCGGTCGATGAGCGACTGCGCCTGCTCTGGCGAAAAGCCCGCCTCGATCAGCCGGTTCTGCCGATTTTCCGGAGATCGTTGCTCGCGCATCTCGGCGAAGCGCGTACCGCGCGGTACTCTAACCCCTTCGAACACCGGGTTGACCACAACATCTTCGCCGAGTTGTGCGACGTTCAGCGCTTCAGCGCGTGCCGTGCTGACCAACTCGTCTAGTCGCTCGGTGACCAGTACGAACTGCGCCTCGAGACTGGCGCGTCGCTCGGCCTCTTCGGCGAGCGCTGATTCGAGCGCTGCCAGCCGCTGGGTCAATTCGTTGTCCGGTTCGGAATCAGCGACGAGCGAAGTAGTGCCTTCGCTGAACTCCGGCATCGGCTCGCGGTCGAGCAACGTCGCCAGACCCGCGCCCACGACGACGCCGAGAACAATGAACAGCGAAGCCTTCAGCATCTTGATCTATCAGGTCTCGTTTTCACCCTGTTCTTGACAAGATAGCGCGCCGCCGGGTTCCGCGCACGCCCGCCCGGTGGCGTGGCGCTCCGCCCGTAAACTTCGGCAAAATTCTAGAAAAAAGGCGCGATCATGCGTCTATTTGAGACGATCATCGTCTAACAGGAACGATACTAGGCTGGTGGGGCGACACCGAGCCTGTCGCCGAGCTCACCCAGCGCCGCGAGCAGGCCCGCATGCACCGGGATGCCCTGGGCCCCACGCTCAGCGCATACGGCATGGCTACGCTCGCCGGGCACGCGCACGGCATCGAAGCCGGGCAATGTCGGCGACGCATGCATCGATGCGATCGTGGCATCGACGGCGCGTTTGAACGCGGCAACGTCCGCAAAGGCCTCGACTGAGATCGCAACGATGAGCTGTCCCGTGTTTGTCGGTGTCACAGAGTCGGCGTTGAAATCGATGACGTCCTTGCCGAATGCCGCACCGTTGAGGGTACCTGCGAGCAGGCCGAACACGAGTGCGAGCCCGTAGCCCTTGGCCCCGCCAATTGGCAGCAAGAAACCTTCATCCGCGCGCTTCGGATCCGTGAGTGGCTTGCCTTCGCGGTCGATCATCCAGCCTTCGGGCATCGTCTCGCCGCGTTGCGCCGCCGTCTTGACCTTGCCGTAGGCCGCGACGGTCGTCGCCATATCGAGCACGATCGGCGGCTCCTTCTCGGCTGGTATCGCCACGGCAATCGGGTTCGTACTCAACAGCATCTCTGTGCCGCCCCAGGGCGGCAAGTGATTGGCGTTACCGACAGCGATATAGAGCCCAATCATGTCGTGCGCGAGCGGCATCTTGGCATACAGTGCCGCCGGTCCGGCATGATTACTGTTGCGTGCCCCGACCCAGGCGACACCTTCGGTACGAGCCTTGTCGATCGCCACTTCGGCAGCGCGGCGCATGACGAGATGCCCCATGGCATCGTCGCCGTCGATAACCGCCGACGCCGGCTGCTCGCGAATGAAGCGGATGTTGGGTCTGACGTTTATGCCCCCGCTCTCGATACGCTTGATGTATTGCGGCAGTCGAAAGATGCCATGGCCGTCAGAGCCGTTGATATCGGCTTCGGCCATGAGCTCGGCAACGGCCGCGGCATCTTCGGCCGGCAGACCGACTGCGTTCAGACACTCCCGCGTAAATTGCTCGAGCCGCTCGGCCGGTATCCGGCGCGTACCCGTCATTGTGGCCGCGTCGTATCCTCGGAAGACAAATGCTGCACGGTCTTACCGGTCTCCGAGAACGTACGGGTAACGTTGTCCGTTGCGTAAACCCAGAGAATCAGTAACGGAGAGTCGCCGACGTTAATGAACCGATGCGGCTTGCCCGCCGGAATATAGGTCGTATCGTAACGCTCGAGCGGCGTAAGCTCGCCGTCGATCTCGACTTCGGCCATACCCTCGAGCAACGTGACCTGCTCATCGCAATTGTGGTGGTGCATCGGTACTTTTTTGCCCGCTGGGAACTGCGTCATACCCGACGTGAACGTCGCGCTCCCGCAGACCTCCTTACCGACGAGAAGCGTCGTCTCGACGCCATCACCGCGCTTCACTGGTTCGAGCTCCGCCTGTTTTCTCAAGATCGCGTTCGCCATGGGCTTTCCTATTTATTAAAAACGACTCGGGCTCGATATTAGATCATGGCCGGCCCATCGAGCGAAGCCCGAAATCTGGCGATCCTGGATGCCCCTGCGTACCATACGGCCGTGCCGCCGCTCGGCTGCGCTTCATCAGAGAGACCTCAGACTATGCAGACAATCGGCTTTCTCGGCTTGGGCAAGATGGGTGCCGTCATGGCGCCGCGCTTTATTGACGCAGGCTACCCACTCACGGTTTGGAATCGCAACATCGAAAAGGCTGAGGCACTGGGCAAAGCCGGCGCCACCGTTGCCGAGACGCCGGCGGCCGTCGCTGAGTCCACCGACATCGTCATATCGATGCTGCGGGATGATGAGGCTGCCGAGCAGGTTTTTCTCGGCCCATCCGGGCTGCTCTCGGTCGACGTCGAGGGCAAGGTGTTCATCGAAATGAGCACGCTGCGCCCACCGACCGCACGCGCGCTCGCCGAGCGCTGCGCCGAGAAAGGCGCTGGATTCATCGACGCGCCTGTCTCGGGCACCGTCGCGCCGGCGAAAGACGGCAAGCTCATGGCGCTCGTCGGCGGCAGCGAGGCGGATCTCGAACGAGCACGGCCCGCGCTCGACGTGCTGACTCGCCGCATTGTCCACGCCGGGCCGGTCGGTCAGGGCGCCATGCTGAAGCTCGTGCTGAATTTGCCGCTCGCCGTTTACTGGCAGTCGTTGGCCGAGGCGGTCGCACTCGGCGCCGCCGGCGGACTCGAACTCGCGACAATGCTCGACGCCATGGCTGACAGTGGGGCCGCGACCAGGGTCTTACCACTGAAGATTCCGCTGATACTCGAAGGCTCGGACTACGTCGCCTTCGACATCGCTACAATGGAAAAGGATGCGACGTCTATCGTCGAGACAGGTGCCGAGTTCGGCGTTCCGATGCCGACGATCGCCGCGGCACTCGCTACCTACGCCGCAGCCAACGCGGCCGGCATGGGGTCGGACGACGCGGTTTCGATCGTCCGGCACTTGACCGAGACACTCGAGGCCGAACGAAAGCGCTGAACGCAGCCGCGCGTGGGAGGAAAGCTCGGAGCGTCAACGCAGCGCGAGATCCCGTGTGCAATGCCTCTGCCTCGCGGACGGAAGAGACGCTTACTCGAGGGATAGCACACGTGCCCTCCTCTC
>JAOTTJ010000166.1 GCA_029864465.1 Gammaproteobacteria bacterium
GCGCACTGCTTGATATCGGCGATTTCACTCTTCAGGAGTTCGTCGTAATCGGCGTCCATCGGGAATGGCCAGACGCGCTCGCCACTGGCCACGCCCGCAGCGTGCACGATGGCGTTCGCAGCGTCGTGATTGCTGAAGACGCCGGAATAGCTCTCGGTCAGTGCGCGCACACAAGCACCCGTCAGGGTCGCATAGTCAATAATGACAGTGGGCTGCTCCTTTGCTGCTAGTGCCAGCGTGTCAGCGAGCACCATGCGACCTTCAGCGTCGGTGTGTATAACCTGGATCGTGGTCCCGTTAGCCGCGGTGATGACGTCCTGTGGCTTATAAGCCGTCGCGGACATGCGGTTCTCGGTAATCGCAAGCCACGCGTCGATAGCATAAGGTACCTCGAGCTGGGCGAGCGCGACGAGGCTGCCCAGCGCCACGGCGCTGCCCTGCATGTCGGTATGCATATCGAGCATGCCTTCGAACGGCTTGAGGTTCGTGCCGCCCGTGTCGAACAAGATGCCCTTGCCGACGAGCGCTAGCTCAGCTCGCTTTTGCCGACGCGGCCGATACCGTAGCCGAACGATGCCGGCGTCGTGATGCTCGTTGCCTTGGGCGACAGCGAGGAATGCGCCAGCACCGAGACTCGTCAGCTTCCTGTCGTCGAGAAACTCGTAGCCGAGCTCGAACTCTTTCGCGAGCGCTTGCAGCGCGCGACGATAGTTTTTTGCGTCCAGAGCGTTCGGCGGTAGCGCCGTAAACCACCGAGCGATATTGTTGCCGATTGCCTGTGCGCGTATCGCATCCAGAGCGAGGCGTGGTTCGACGCCAAAGATTTTGATGCTCGTGAGCGTCCAATCCTTTTTCGGCTTGCTTTGAAAGCTCGGTAACTTGAATGTTGCGGCCAGCGCCGCCGCGACGAGCGCGGTTAGCGCTCGCTGCTCGGTTTCGCCGAGCCCGGCTGCGTACAGTCCGATGCGCAATGGCTTGTCGGGGCGACAGGTAGCGACGAGCTTACGCGCCCATGTCAGCGCGTCGAAACGTGTGCCATCGACGAACTTCGCCACGGTCAGCCCCGTGCCACGGCGATTGTTCAGACGTGAGACCACAGGGTTGCTGGCTTCAGTTTTGGCGAGCAGTTTCTCGATCTGCCTCGCCTGGGGAATGTGCCGATAATCCGCCGTCCTTGCGCGCTTCGGCAGAGCAATGATGAGGTGATCGAGAGTCTCCAGGGCGGTGCGCTCGGGTGGTTTGCCCGTTTGAATGATGCGCGGGAGCTTGAGATCGGGGTGGATGTCCATGGACTCGTCTTGACCCGGTTTGGGTAAAACCCGATCATATCGCACTTGAAAATCCGGCTCATCGATGCACGCGATCTCTCTGCCGGTTAGCCTATCGGAGCAGTTTTTGAATTCACCTAATTCGTACGCTTCCGTACTGTTTGCGCGGAGCGTCTGAGGACGATGGCGAGCGCTAGACCATCACCCTTCTTCGGGCGTTTCCCGGGCGATCCAGACCCAGAAGAGACGCAGGACTGGCTCGAGTCAATCGACTCGGTGCTGCGCGTTCACGGCGCCGAGCGTGCACACTACTTGCTCGAGTGCATGATCGACCATGCGCGTCGTTCAGGGGCCTATCTGCCTTACAGTCCGAATACCGCTTACCAGAACACGATTCCCGTCGGCAAGCAGCCGGAGTACCCCGGCGATCGCGCAATCGAGCGGCGTCTCGAGGCTTATCACCGCTGGAATGCGATGGCCATGGTCGTGCACGCGAACCGCATCAGCTCGGAATACGGCGGTCACATCGCGAGCTATGCGTCTTCGGCAACCCTGTATGAGGTCGGTTTCAATCACTTCTGGCGCGCGCCGAGCGACTCATTCGGCGGCGACCTCGTCTTCATCCAAGGTCATTCCTCCCCAGGTATCTACGCGCGTGCCTATCTCGAGGGGCGTTTATCGGAGGAGAATCTGAATCACTTCCGTCAGGAAGTAGTAGGCCCCGGCCTGTCGTCCTATCCGCATCCGTGGCTCATGCCCGACTTCTGGCAGTTTCCGACCGTGTCGATGGGCCTCGGCCCGATGATGGCGATCTATCAAGCTCGCTTCCTGCGTTACATGCAGCATCGCGGCATTCTGCCGGACGAAGACCGCCACATCTGGTGCTTCCTCGGCGACGGCGAAATGGACGAGGCCGAGTCGATGGGCGCGATTACGATGCCAGTTCGCGAGAAGCTCGATAACCTGACCTTCGTCATCAACTGCAATCTGCAGCGTCTCGACGGTCCTGTTCGAGGCAATGGCAAGATCATCCAGGAACTCGAAGCGGCGTTTCAGGGTGCCGGTTGGAACGTCATCAAGGTTATCTGGGGCTCTCGCTGGGATCCGCTGCTCGCCAAGGACACGCACGGCGTGCTCCGCCGTACGATGGAGGAGACGGTTGATGGCGAGTTTCAGAACTACAAAGCTAAAGGCGGTGCCTATACGCGCGAGCATTTCTTCGGCAAGGATCCTGAGCTCAAGGCCATGGTTGCGCACATGTCGGATGACGAGATCTGGCATCTCAATCGCGGCGGCCACGACGCGGAGAAGGTCTACGCCGCCTATGAACAGGCAATCAAGCGTGATGGTCGTCCAACCGTCATTCTGGCCAAGACGGTCAAGGGCTTCGGTATGGGTGCGGCCGGTGAAGGCCAGAACATCACCCACCAGAAGAAAAAGCTCGATTACGATGATCTCAAAGCCTTCCGCGATCGCTTCAACATCCCGATCGCTGATAAAGACCTCGAGGAGCTACCGTATTTTCTGCCCGCGGAAGACTCCGAGGAACTCCAGTATCTACGTAAGCGCCGCGATGACCTGGGTGGCTACCTACCGAGTCGCACAGTTCGAGCGCAGCCGCTCGAGATGCCCGGGCTCCAAGCATTCGCGGCGCAACTCGAAGGCAGCGGTGACCGAGAGATCTCCACGACGATGGCGCTCGTGCGCATCTTGACCGCACTCGTGCGCGACAAGAACATCGGCTCGCACATCGTACCCATCGTTCCGGATGAGGCGCGCACGTTCGGCATGGAGGGTATGTTCCGGCAGATCGGCATCTATTCGTCGATGGGGCAGCTCTATACCCCTCAGGATGCCGATCAGCTCATGTTTTACAAGGAGGACCGCGAGGGTCAGATTCTCGAGGAAGGTATCAACGAGGCTGGGTCGTTTTGTTCGTGGCTTGCCGCGGGCACGTCGTACGCCAATCACGGCGTGCAAATGATCCCGTTCTATATCTTCTATTCGATGTTCGGTTTTCAGCGCATCGGCGACTTCGCTTGGGCTGGCGGCGATCTGCAGGCGCGGGGGTTTCTCGTTGGCGGAACGGCTGGACGCACGACGCTCGCCGGCGAAGGCTTGCAGCATCAGGATGGGCACAGCCAGCTCGTTGCGACGACCATTCCCAACTGCCGGGCCTACGATCCGTGCTACGCCTACGAGCTCGCTGTAATCATCCAAGACGGCTTGCGGCGCATGTATGCCGAACAGGAAAACGTTTTCTATTACATCTCGTGTATGAACGAGAACTACGTTCAGCCGGCAATCCCCGCCGGAGTCGAGGACGGTATTCTCAGGGGCATGTATCTATTGCGCGTCGGTGGTCGTGGCATGGTGCGCGCGCAGCTCATGGGGTCCGGCACGATTCTGCGCGAAGTGCTTGCAGCGGCCGAGTTGCTGGAGGACGAGTTCGGTGTGCCGAGCGATGTTTGGAGTGTCACGAGCTTCAGCGAGCTACGACGCGAGGCGCTCGAGATCGATCGTTGGAACACGCTGCATCCGAAGGAGTCGCCGCGGCAGAGTTATGTATCGGCTTGCTTCGCAGGCAAGAAAGGTCCATTTGTCGCAGCGACGGATTACATCAAGACTGTGCCCGACCAGATTCGTCAATGGGTACCAGGTCGCTTCAGCGTGCTCGGTACCGACGGTTTCGGCCGCAGCGATTCGCGTGCGGCGTTACGGCAATTCTTCGAGGTCGATCGCCATTCTATTGTGGTCACGGCGCTCAAGGCATTGGCCGACGACGGGGTGCTCGACGTCGATACCGTCACGCAAGCCATCGAGAAATTCGGTATCGATCCGTCGAAGCCCGACCCCGTCACGCTCTAGACGAGCCGGACTCAGCCGCTAGCCTCGCATGCAGATCGTCGTACCCGATTTAGGTGATTTCTCCGATGTCGAGGTCGTCGAGGTCCTCGTGTCCGTCGGCGAAACCGTCAGTGTCGAAGACCCGCTCATTGTGCTCGAGACGGATAAGGCGACGTTGGAGGTGCCGGCGACGCATGCGGGTGTTGTGACGGCTCTGAGCGTCAAGGCTGGTGATCGCGTGTCGGCGGGTGATTCGATTCTCGAGCTCGATGTCGCGGATGCGCAGGTAGAGGAGGAAGCGACCGAGCCTGTCGTCGCAGCAGACTCTGCCGACGTGAAAGCTGATGCGGCGCCAACGGGCGTTGCGCAGCACCTGACTCTCGTCGTGCCCGATCTCGGTGATTTCGCCAATGTCGAGGTCATCGAAGTGCTCGTAAACGTCGGCGCGACGGTAAGTGCTGAAGATCCGCTGATCATGCTCGAGACCGATAAAGCGACCATGGAAGTGCCAGCGACGCATGGTGGCGTCATCACCGATATCAAGGTCAAGGCTGGCGACCACGTGTCGGCTGGTGACGAGATTCTCGACCTTACGGCCGAGCCACAAGCCGCGCCTGTTGCAGAGCCGGCACAAGCACCGGCGGCACCGCACGCACCCGCGGCAGAGAAATCATCGGCCCAGAGCGCCGTCTCGCACGCGGCGCGTTCCGCTCCAGTCGACGAGCTACGGTTCGGAAAAGCGCACGCGAGTCCATCCGTGCGTAAGCTCGCGCGCGAGCTCGGCGTGGATCTCGGAGCCGTCACCGGCAGCGGCCGCAAGGGGCGGGTCACTGCGGACGATCTCAAAGCCTTCGTCAAGCGCATCATGCAGGGTGGCGCGGCGGCCGGTCCTGCGCTGCCACAGGTCCCGGAGATTGATTTCGCGAGCTTTGGCGAGGTCGAATCTCGACCGCTGAGTCGCATTCAGAAAATTTCAGGGCCGCGTTTGCATGCCAGCTGGGTTAACGTTCCGCACGTCACGCAGCACGACGAGGCCGATATCACAGAGCTCGAGGCGGTTCGTCAAGAGTTGAAGCCGCAAGCGAAAGCGCAGGGTATCAGTCTGACGCCGCTGGCATTCATTATGCGTGCCGTCGTTCTGGCCCTCGAGGAGTTTCCGGTTTTTTGCGCTTCGTTGAGTGCCGATGGCGAAGCGCTCGTTGTCAAGAAATACCGTCACCTCGGGTTCGCAGCCGATACGCCGAACGGTCTCGTCGTGCCGGTTGTCAAGGATGCTGACCAGCTCGATGTGTTCGGTCTCGCGAAGGCGTTGGCGGAACTCAGCGAGAAGGCGCGCGCGGGCAAGCTCGGTGCGGGTGAAATGCAGGGTGGCGTGTTCACGATCTCCAGTCTCGGCGGAATCGGTGGCACGTTTTTCACGCCGATCATCAATGCACCGGAGGTCGCGATTTTAGGCGTATCGCGTAGCCAGTTGCGTCCCATCTACGTAGGCGGTGAAATTGTGCCGAGACTCATCCTGCCGCTCTCGCTGTCGTATGACCATCGAGTCATTGATGGTGCGACGGCGGTTCGGTTCACGACACGCCTGACCGAGTTGCTCGGCCAAGGCCGGCAGTTGCTGGAAATGAGCCGATGAACAGCGGTCAGTCGGATAGCCATGCCGGGCTGCTCGTTCTCGGGTCCGGCCCGGGCGGCTACACGGCGGCGTTTCGAGCCGCGGACCTCGGGTTGGACGTCGTGCTCGTCGAGCGCTGGCCGCAGCTGGGCGGTGTCTGTCTCAACGTGGGCTGTATTCCGTCGAAAGCTCTGTTGCATGCCGCGCGTGTAATCGAGGAGACGGCTGAAATGGCCGAGCACGGAATCACGTTCGGTCCACCGTCGATCGATCTCGACCGACTGCGCGGATGGAAGGATCGGGTCGTAGGCCAGCTGACGAACGGGCTGGAGGGTCTGGCAGGCAAGCGGAAAGTGCGTGTCGTGCGCGGTACGGGGCGCTTCGTCTCGCCGCATGAGCTCGCTGTCGAGCACGAAGGGCAGACGACACGCGTATCGTTCGATCAATGCGTCATCGCAGCAGGCTCGGAGCCCGTCTCGCTTCCGGGGCTTCCCGACGACTCGCGAATCCTGGACTCGACGGGTGCGCTCGCGCTGGAGACGCTGCCGGAGTCGATGCTCGTCATCGGCGGCGGCATCATTGGTCTCGAGATGGCGACCGTTTACGACGCACTCGGTGTGCAAGTTTCCGTTGTCGAGTTGACGAATACGCTTATCCCGGCAGCCGATCGGGATATGATTCGTCCACTGCAGAAGCGGCTCACGGCGCGTTACGAGGCGATCATGCTCGGCACGAAGGTCACTGACGTCAGCGCGGATGCGACCGGTCTAAGCGTGAGTTTCGAGGGTGACCAGGCGCCGGCCGAGCCGCAGCGCTACGATCGCGTGCTGACGGCCGTCGGGCGGCGCGCCAACGGGAATGCGATCAGCGCGGAGAACGCCGGCGTTGATGTGGACGATCGCGGGCTTATCGCTGTTGATAAGCAGATGCGCACGAATGTTCCTCACATCTTTGCTATCGGCGACATCGTCGGTGAGCCCATGCTCGCGCACAAAGCCACGCACGAAGGCAAGGTTGCGGCAGAGGTAGCCGCGGGTCAGAAGACGCATTTCGATGCGCGCGT
>JAOTTJ010000167.1 GCA_029864465.1 Gammaproteobacteria bacterium
GTCGGCATCGAAGAGCTCGTTCGCCGCGTCGCAGCCGGAGAAATCCACTATACGATCGTCGATTCGAACCTCTTCGAGCTCTTGCAGCATTCCCACCCGGCGGCACGCGTCGCGTTCAGCCTGAGCCCGAAGATCCCGCTGGCCTGGGCCTTGCCCAAAACGACAGACACGTCGCTGCGTGAGGCAGTCGCAGCCTATTTTGCGGAGCTTCAGGCCAACGGTGAGCTCACGGCGCTCATCGATCGCTATCGTATCGACGAACCCGAAGATTTCGACTACGTCGGCTCACGCGCATTCATCCGCCACTTCGATTCACGCCTGCCGAGCTATCGGCCATTCTTCCGCGAAGCCTCGGCACGCACGGGATTCGACTGGCGGCTGCTTGCCGCCATGGCGTACCAGGAATCCCACTGGAACCCCATGGCCGTCTCGCCGACGGGCGTACGCGGCCTGATGATGCTCACACGCACAACGGCCGGTATGGTCGGTGTCGAGGATCGGACAGATCCGCGGCAAAGCATCGACGGTGGCGCGGACTATCTGGCCAACGTCCTCAAGAAGATTCCCGAACGCATTCCCGAGCCCGATCGGACCTGGCTCGCGATTGCCGCGTACAACATCGGCTTCGGCCATCTCGAAGACGCGCGCATCATCACCGAGATTCAGGGGGACGACCCGGACTCCTGGATGGCCGTCAGGCAACGCCTGCCGCTGCTTGGCAACCAGCAGTGGTTCGAGCGCGTCACGAGAGGCTTCGCGCGCGGCGCAGAAGCCGTCGCCTACGTCGACAACATCCGGCGATACTACGAGATATTATCCTGGCTTACGGCAGACGAAATGCCTGGCGAGCGAGAGCCCGCGACGCGCGAAGAAGTCGCTGTTGCCAACGCTGCGGGTTAGCGTCGCTCGGCGAAAAACGATTTCAATAACGCCGAACCCTCGTCTTCGAGAACACCACTCGTGATCTCGATGCGGTGATTCAAGGCGTCGCTGCGCGCCAAGTCGAAAACCGTCCCACACGCGCCAGCTCGCGGATCGGCCGCAGCGTAGACGATTCGTTCGACGCGCGCGTGCACGAGCGCACCTGCACACATTGGGCATGGCTCGAGCGTGACGTACAGCGTCGTGCCCGGCAGGCGGTAGTTTCGAACTTTTTGGGCAGCGTCGCGTAGCACGAGCATCTCGGCATGCGCACTCGGATCATGATTGGCGATCGGTGCATTGCCGGCCTCGGCGAGAATCTGACCGCCAGCATCGACGAGCACGGCGCCGACGGGAACCTCTCCGGTGTCGCGCGCCTGCCGCGCACGCGCGAGCGCGCGCTCCATGAAGTCCCGATCCGTAGGCAGCATCAATTCGACGCGAGCATCGTTATCGCAGCGGTGCCGCTCACTCCCACTCGATCGTCGCGGGCGGCTTGCCGGAAATGTCGTAAGTAACGCGGGAGATTCCGGAGATTTCATTGATGATCCGGCGTGAGACGTGATCGAGCAAATCGTAGGGCAGATGCGCCCAGTGTGCCGTCATGAAATCGACCGTCTCCACAGCTCGAAGGGCAATGACATACTCGTAAGTGCGCCCGTCGCCCATGACGCCGACGGATCGCACCGGTAGAAAGACCGCGAATGCCTGGCTGACCTCGTCGTACAGATCGTACGCGCGCAGTTCACTGATAAAGATGTCGTCAGCGCGGCGCAGAATATCGGCGTACTCCTTTTTGACCTCACCGAGGATCCGCACGCCCAGGCCCGGCCCGGGAAACGGGTGCCGGCCGACGAGCTCTTTCGGCAGACCGAGCTCGACGCCGATCTTGCGTACCTCGTCCTTGAACAGGTCGCGCAACGGCTCGATGAGCTTCAGGCGCATCGTCTCGGGCAGCCCGCCGACATTGTGGTGCGACTTGATGACATGCGCCTTGCCCGTGTCGGCCCCCGCCGATTCGATGACGTCGGGATAGATCGTGCCCTGCGCCAGCCAGGCGATGCCCTCGAGCCGGTTGGCCTCGCGCTCGAAGACGTCGATGAACTTGCCTCCGATGATCTTGCGTTTTTCCTCGGGGTCGGTCACACCCTGCAGAGCGGCAAGAAACTCAGCCTCGGCATCGACTCGGACAACGTTGACGCCGAGATGCTTGGCGAACACGGCCATGACTTGATCGCCTTCGTCGAGCCGCAACAAACCGTTGTCGACAAAAACGCAGATGAGCTGATCCCCGATGGCTTCGTGCAAGAGCGCCGCTACAACCGACGAGTCCACACCGCCCGATAAACCGAGCAGCACTTGTCCGTCACCGACCTCCTCGCGGACCCGGTCGATGTGTTCCTTGATGATGTTGTGCGAGGTCCAATCGCTCGCGCAGCCGCAGATATCGTGGACGAAACGCTCGAGGATCTTCTGACCGTGCTCGGTATGCGTGACCTCGGGGTGAAATTGCAGGCCGTAGTACTGGCGTTTCGGATCGGCCATTCCGGCCAGCGGTGCATTGGCCGACGCGGCAATCGGCACGAAACCGTCTGGGAGGCCGTCGACACGATCGCCATGGCTCATCCATACACTCAAGGGCTTACCTTCGGGCACGAGACCGCCGAGCAATGGGCTGTCGAGGGGGATCTCGACTTCGGCATAGCCGAATTCGCGGTGATCTGCCGGGCGCACCGCACCGCCGAGCTTGGCAGCCAGTGCCTGCATGCCGTAACAGATGCCGAGAATCGGCACGCCGAGCTCGAGCACGGCGTCGGCTACCTCGGGCGAGCTTTCGCCGCCGACAGACTCGGGTCCACCGGACAGAATCACGCCGGTGGCGCCGAACGCCGCGATCGCTTCGGCGGGTAGGTCGTAAGGCCGAATCTCGCTGTAGACACCCGCTTCGCGCACGCGGCGTGCGATGAGCTGCGTGTACTGGCCGCCGTAGTCGAGTATCAGGATTCGGTCGTCGTCAGGCGCGTGTCCGAGGTGAGTCTGCGGGTCCGCGCTCAATGCTCGCTACTCCGCACGGTAGTTCGGCGCTTCCTTCGTGACCGTCACATCGTGGACGTGACTCTCGCGGCGTCCAGCGCCCGTGATACGAACGAAACTCGTTTGTGTGCGCATCTCGGTCATGTTGGTGCAGCCCGTGTAGCCCATCGCCGCGCGTACGCCGCCGATGAGCTGGTGGACGATCGCGTTCAGGCTGCCCTTGTAAGGCACGCGACTTTCGATGCCCTCCGGCACGAGCTTCTCGATCTCTTCGCTCGCGTCCTGGAAGTAACGGTCCGACGACCCGTGGCGCTGCGCCATCGCACCGAGCGAACCCATCCCCCGATAGGATTTGTAAGAGCGGCCTTGGTAAAGCTCGACGTCACCAGGCGACTCCTCTGTGCCGGCGAACAGGCTGCCGATCATCGTGCAGTACGCGCCGGCCGCGATCGCCTTGGCGATGTCGCCGGAGTACCGAATGCCGCCGTCGGCGATGACCGGCACACCGGTCTTCGTCAGTGCCGCGGCAACCTCCGCGACCGCCGTGATCTGCGGTATACCGACACCCGTCACGATACGCGTCGTGCAAATCGTGCCCGGTCCGATGCCGACTTTGACGCCGTCAGCGCCCGCCTCGACCAGCGCAAGTGCCGCTTCGTTGGTCGCGACGTTGCCGGCGACGAGCTGCAAATCCGCGTAGCGCGCCTTGATTTCCTTGACCCGATCAATAACGCCGCGCGAGTGTCCGTGCGCCGTATCGACGACAATCACGTCGACGCCAGCCGCGAGCAACGCATCGACTCGATCCGGCGTGTCAGCCCCGGTACCGACCGCCGCGCCAACACGCAGCGCGCCTAGCGCGTCCTTACAGGCAAGCGGAAAGTCCGTAGCCTTCTGAAAATCTTTGGCCGTGATCATGCCGCGCAACTGGAAACGATCGTCGATGACGAGGACCTTCTCGATGCGGTGCCGGTGCAGCAAGGTCAACACCTCGTCCTCGTCCGCTCCCTCTTTGACGGTCACGAGCCGATCCTTCGGCGTCATGACTGTCGATACCGGCGCCTCGAACTGAGTCTCGAAGCGCAGATCGCGATTCGTCACGATGCCAACGAGCTCACTGCCCTCGACGACGGGCACACCGGAGATATTGTGCGCCCGCGTGAGCTCGATGACGTCGCGAATCGACGTATCGGGCGTCACGGTAATCGGGTTGTTGATGATGCCGCTCTCGAACTTCTTGACGCGGCTGACCTGCAGCGACTGCTCTTCTATCGACATGTTCTTGTGAATGATGCCGATGCCACCCTCCTGCGCGAGCGTGATTGCAAGCCGCGACTCGGTCACGGTATCCATCGCGGCGGAGACAATCGGTATATTGAGTGCGATCTCGCGCGTCAGCGACGTTGCAAGGGCGACTTCGCGGGGCAGGATCTCCGAATAAGCCGGCTGTAACAGGACGTCGTCGAAGGTCAGCGCTTCGTGGATGATCCGCATATTGGGCTCCGCCGCCTCCCGTACCGCGCGCGGGAGTGGAAACGCGCAATTTTACGCGGCTCGGCAGATTTATGCACTGTGCTGCGCCCCGGGCCCGCACCGACTCTCACGTATACTCGCCCGCATGGACCTGTTCGACGATCAACGCGCGCCGGGTGCCGACCAACACGTGTTCTCAGTCGCCGAGCTCAACCGTGAAGCCCGGCTCGCTGTCGAATCGAGCCTGGGCATCGTCTGGGTCGAAGGGGAGATCTCCAATCTTGCCCGGCCGGCTTCCGGGCACATGTACTGGAGCCTGAAGGACGAGCACGCCCAGCTGCGCTGTGCGATGTTCCGCCAGCGGAATCGAAGCTTGGGTTTCGAGCCGCAGAACGGCCAGCAGATTCTTGCCCGCGGCAGGGTCAGCATCTACGAAGCCCGCGGCGAGTTTCAGCTCGTCATCGACCACGCTGAGCCAGCCGGCGAGGGTCTGCTGAGGCGGCGCTTCGAGGCGCTGAAGCAAAAGCTCGCGGCAGAAGGGCTGTTCGACGAAGATCGCAAACAAGCACTGCCCGTGTTGCCGGCGCGAATCGGGGTCGTGACTTCACCGAGCGGCGCGGCGATTCGCGACGTGCTCACGGTCCTGGCTAGGCGATTCCCGGCGACCGCCGTGCTGATCTATCCGACCGCCGTTCAGGGTGATCCGGCCGCCGAAGAGATTGCCCGCACGCTCGAACTCGCGAACCGACGTCGGGACTGCGATCTACTCATTCTCACGCGCGGCGGTGGCTCCCTCGAGGATCTCTGGGCATTCAACGAGGAGATCGTCGCGCGTGCGCTGGCAGCCATCGAGATACCCGTCATCGCCGGCGTCGGTCACGAGATCGATTTCACGATTGCGGACTTCGTTGCCGATCGTCGGGCGCCGACGCCGTCGGGCGCTGCAGAGCTTGCCGTGCCCGACGGCGCCGAGTGGCTGGCGAGAGTCGAGTCCATCGAGCAGCGCCTGCGAGGCAGCACCGAACGCAGCCTAGCGCAGCGTGCCACCTTTGCTCAGACATTGCGTCACCGACTGCATCGGGCCCATCCGGGCGTGCAGCTGCAGCAGGCCGGTCAACGGCTGGATGACCTCGAGGCACGGTTGCGCCGCGAGCTCGTCGCGACCCTGAAGAACCGCGACGCCGAGCTTGCGCGCATCGATGCGGCGTTGCGTAGTGTCGCACCACGCGTCCAGCTCACACGGCTCGCCGAGCGCTGCCAATGGGCGAGCCGGTCATTGGGTCAAGCAATCGTCGCAGCGCTCGCCGTGCAGCGGCGGCGCCTCGAGGCTGCGGGGCGGGCGCTGGACTCGATCAGCCCACTCGCCACGCTCGAGCGCGGCTATGCGATTGCGACACGCGCAAGCGACGGCCGCATCCTGACGGATGCGCAAGACATCGTAGTCGGGGACAAAGTGCGCGTGCGTTTGCGCCGCGGCGGATTCACGGGGACCGTGGGTGCCACCGAGCAATCGCAAGACGAAGCGGGCGAAACGTGAAGCGTTAGACCGAACTCACGACAGAGCTGCGCACGGGCGCAAAGAACTCTGCGATCACAGGCCGGAAGCTGTCCATATTGACCAGGAAGGAATCGTGGCCCTGGATGCAGTCGAGCTCGACATACTCGACTTCGTGGTCAGTTGCCCCGAGCAGCTCCGCGAGCTCCTTCTGCTGATAGACGGGAAACAAGAAATCCGTCGTGACGCCAATGACGAGCACGCGGCGCGCTCGCACCTTAGCGAGCCCGGCCGCAACCGAGGCCCCATGATCGGCGACATCGAAAAGATCGCTCGCGCGCGAGAGATAAAGGTAGCAGTTCGGGTCGAACTGTCCGGTGAACTTGTTGGCCTGATGCTCCAGATAGGACTCGATCTCGAAATCGAGCGCAAACGGGTTGTCGCTCTCATGCTCAGCCGAGATTCGCTCGCGGCCGAATCGGTGCCGCCATTCCTCAGCCGAGCGATAGGTAATCATTCCGAGCTTACGTGCTAAGCGCATGCCGACGATCGGCATCGTGTCTTGCGTGTAGTCGCCCCCCTGCCAGTTCGGATCACGGCGAATCATCTCTCTTTGCAGGGACCGCAGGGCCGTTGCAAACGCCAGCGAGCGAGCACCCGACGAGATAATCACGAGGTTGTCCGTGACGATCGGAAAAAGAATGCCGAACGCGAGTGCCGTCATTCCGCCCATCGACGGGCCGACGACCGCGTGAAGTCGCTCAATCCCCAGATGACGGACGACTTCCCATCCGCCGCGCGCTACGTCTTCGAGTGAAAGCACGGGAAACGCCAGCCGGATGGGAA
>JAOTTJ010000168.1 GCA_029864465.1 Gammaproteobacteria bacterium
GGCTGCTGGAGGGGTTGGGAGATTCATTCACAATCGATGAGCTACAGATCCAGATCAAGAATCTCCAGTCGACCAAGTTTCGACTGGCAGATAAACAGCACGCAATTGATACGGCAATGTGGTTAGCTCGATCTAATTACGAAGTGATCTTCGAGCCTGATCAGCCACTTTCCGAGAGAGTGATTTTCCCTGTGTCCGAAAACGAATCATCGGGCATCGAAGATGCGCGTTTCGTTCGTTTCGTCGACGATAACGGTTCGGTTACTTACTACGCGACTTACACTGCTTACAACGGATTCGACATACTGCCCCAGCTTCTTCAGACCGACGATTTCCTGACGTTCAGGATGCACACACTTAGCGGCGGCGCTGCGCAGAACAAAGGTATGGCGTTGTTTCCGAGGAAGATAAACGGCCAGTTTGTAATGTTGTCACGGCAAGACGGCGTGAATAACTACATCATGTTGTCTGACAGCCTGCGATTCTGGAATGAGGCGAAATTGCTGCAGGAACCCACTCATCCATTGGAGTTCGTGCAAGTCGGCAACTGTGGGTCACCCGTGGAAACGTCTGAAGGGTGGCTCGCGCTTTTCCACGGGGTGGGCCCGATGCGCAGATACAGTGTTTGGGCCGAGCTCCTAGATCTAGACGATCCGTCGAAAGTTATCGGGCGACTCGATCAGCCGATACTGAGCCCCGATGAACACGAGCGAGACGGTTACGTGCCCAATGTCGTTTATAGCTGCGGCAGCATGATTCACGGCGACGACCTGATCATTCCCTATGGCATCGCCGATCAAAGGTGCAGAGTTGCCACTCTATCGATTCCGCAACTCTTGTCTCGACTCAGTATGCCCCGACAGACTTGAGCCGCTCATCAGAGTCATCGAGCTTACGAACGTCGCGCTCTGATTTCTCGGCGTCTCGCTGAGTCGCCGTCAGTCCTCGAAGATTGTATATGGCCAGTAACGAGAGAATATAAGAGAGCGTCGATTCCGCTCCTTGATTCTCATTCACGCCATCCTGCTCGAGCCCGTCTCGGCATCCGCCGCTGGCATGGTCGTAGAGCTTCGACTGCTGCTCGTTCTTACCGAGGTACCAGTCAAAGCATGTCGTCGCCAACTGAATCCACTCTTCGCCCTGAGTGCATTCGTACGCCTCGATGCAGGCACCGATCATGGCGGCAGCCTCCAAGGGCTGCTGGTCGTATTGCGCTTTGGTACCCGACTTGTGATACCAGCCTTGGTTGCCAACTGGCGCATACCATCCAGCGGAAGGATGCAGCTGAATCTCCCTGAGCCATTCGAGGACACTGATGCCGAGAGACACCATGTCGTCATTCCCAGTGATCCGGCCACATGCCATGAGTGCTTGTGGCAAACGAGCATTGTCATAGGCCAATTGCTCTTCGTGCCAATTCCAGTCTCTGGTAGCGTACTGCACGAACCGTGCGCTAAGCCTTTCGCCCAGCGATCGCATTCTCTTCAGGACCCGATGGTCATCGGCGTTTCGCCGGAGATAGGCTTGAATCCCGAGAATAGGGAACGCAATCGCGCGAGAATCGCTAAACGATTCCAACGCAGCCAGCGCGTTGTGGAACAGTTCGGTGGCGACGGCAACCTGACCGTCGATACGTCCCCAGCCCGCTGTCACACCCAGCGCCCACAACGCACGGCCGTGAGAGTCCTCTGAACCGACCTGCTCGAGCCATCGCCGCTCGTAATTCATGAAGTTACGAAACCTGCCAGCGTCCGAATTGAAGGCATCGTCGAGAAAGCTCAGGTAGATTGCGGAGAGATCTGCTACGGAACTATCGGTGTTATCCAGATCGTACGCTCTGGTTGCAACGATCAGAGCGCGGGCGTTGTCATCGACACAGTAGCCGTGAGCGCGGTTGGGAATCGTGAACTTGGCGTGTTGGAGCACGCCGGTGTCGTCTGTCATCAAACGCAGATGTTTCAGATTCATCTGCGGCAATCGTTGCCCACCTCGGCTTAACGGATCCAGCACCGCACGATCGGAGGCACGCGAAGCTTGAGACTTCGTAGCCGCAAATAGCTCCAAGTAGCGATGGCCCATCTCCTTCATGACCATCGGCCGACAATAGTCATAAGCCCTGCGCGCCATTGCGACACGTTCTGCCGGATGATCCAGAAGATAGTTTATTTCATGGGCCAGAGCCGAATGGTCCTTGAAAGGAACCAGCTTGCCTCGATCATCGGCCAACATCTCCTGCGCATACCAATAGGGAGTCGATACCACCGCCTTGCCCGCCCCCAACGCGTAAGCGAGCGTGCCGGAGACAATCTGGGCTTCGTTTAGATACGGAGTGACGTAGATGTCCGCGGCTCGAATGATCTCGAGCAGTTCGTCGCGCTCCAGGAAACGGTCATGGAACACGATGTTGTCAGCAACACCCAACTCTTTTGCCCGAAGGTGCAAACGCAGGCGATAGTCCTCTCCGCTCTCGGCTTTCGTATGTGGGTGCGTTGCCCCAACGACGAAATAGAGCACTTCCGGATGCCGGCCGATGATCTCCGGCAGGGCATCGACCATGTATTCGATGCCTTTACCCGGTGAGAGCAGTCCGAATGTCAGGATGATAATCTTGTCATCCGCGGCGACCTTGCTCTTGCATGGGTCGGATTCCAGAAATGGCACATCCAGAATGCCATGATGAATCCGTGCGATCCTTGTCTCGGGAACCTGATAGACCTCCTGTAGAAATTCAGCACCGCGTTCGCTCATCACGACTAATCTCTCGGAAAGATCCGAGAGTTGTTCCATGATTCTGCGTTCCTCTGAGGAGGGATCCTTCAGCACGGTGTGCAGCGTGGTAATCAATGGAATCTTTAGATCCCGTGCGAGCTCAACGATGAAACCGCCCCGTTGGCCACCGAAGATGCCGTACTCGTGCTGCAAACAAACGACATCGGGTTTGCGCAAGTTCAGAAAGTCAGCAGCGAGCTTGTATTCGCTTAACTGGTTCTGACCGATCTGGAATCGCACCGCGTCCGGATATTCATAACCCTCAGGACGGTCGTTCATGGCGATTACGGAACAGTCGATACTCGAATCGTTTTCCAGAATCGCAGCGAAAAGGTCCGAAGTGAATGTCGCGATACCACATTTTCTCGGCAGGTAGGTGCCGATGAGCGCGACTGATTTCGTGGAAGGTAGCATGCTGAAAAGCGTTCGATGGCCCATTCATCCGCGATGAACGGTTACACCACCTTAGCATGCATTAACCGCCGAATACGGCGAACGAGCCAAATAGAATGGCTAGGGACCGAACCCTGTCTTCCGGTATCTCGCTTCGGGGCACGGCGGCGCAGATGCCGGCGGGGGCCGTACGGTCTTTCCTGACGGGAGCAGTAGCCCTATTCTCAGGCGCATGAGGTCACTGTCCCCGCTTCCGGGTCTGGCAACCGCTGGTCTCCTGACGCTGACGGCGTGCGCGCCGCTGCGCATCGTCGAGGTGCCTGCACAAGTGCAGAGCGAGCGCATCGACCATCTCGTCATCCATTTCACCGGGGAGGACTACGCCGAGTCGATGCGTCTGTTGACACAGCGCACCGAGATCCCAGTCAGCGCGCACTACCTCATACCCGCGCCCGGCGATCCGACCTATCCGCGGCGCGGACTACAAGTGCACCGCCTCGTCGACGAAAAACAACGTGCCTGGCACGCGGGCCAGAGCTACTGGGACGAGGCGACGTCGCTCAACGCACGCTCGATTGGCATCGAGATCGTCAACACCTCACGCTGTACCGACATCGATCCGCAGCTCGAACCGAGCACGCCCGGGAATCAGCGTTGCGAGTTCCGTGACTTCGATCCCGAGCAGATCGAACTCGTCATCGCACTCTCACGCGACATACTGGAACGTAACTCGAACATCGATCCGCAAGACGTCGTCGGCCACGCCGATATTGCCCCCGATCGCAGAGTGGATCCGGGGCCGACGTTTCCATGGCGAACGTTATATGAACATGGCATCGGTGCGTGGTACGAGGAGGCAACCGCTGCGAAATACCTGGCGCGATTCGAAGCACGCCCGCTCGAGCTCGAGCTGCTGCAGCGTGCGCTTGCAGCATATGGTTACGAAATAGAGGACACTGGCGAGAACGACCCCCAAACTCAGTTCGTGCTGCGCGCCTTCCAGGCGCACTTCAGACCCTCGAACTGGTCCGGGCGGCCGGATGCCGAGACGACCGCGATCCTGTTCGCGCTTATTGAGAAATATCGGCCCGATGCACTCGAAGACGACCCCGAGCTTGCACGTGTAGCCGCTGCAACAAAGGAGCAATCATGAGATCAAGACAATTCCCGCTACTGCTTTGGAGCATCGCCATTGCGGCGTTTGGAAGCGCCGCGGCCCTCGCCCAGGAAATGCCGGCCGCTGAGCCTTGGAACTGGACCGATGAGTTCGTCCACTCCGCCGTCGATCAAGTCCGGGCCGGCCGCGACCTCAACCCCCGGTCTTGGCCGAATGGTGCACGCGTCGCGGTCCTGTTGTCCTTCGACGTCGACAACGAGACGACTCAGGGCTTGCGCACCGGTGAGATCAGTATCGGGCCGCTATCGCGAGGCCAGTACGGTTCTCGGGTGGCGCTCCCTCGCGTGCTCGGGCTACTCGAAGAACAGCGTGTGCCGGCGACGTTCTTTTTTCCGGCATGGAGTCTGAAGCTCGCTCCGGAGCAAGCCGATATGATTCAAGCGACCGGCATGCACGAGATCGGCGTGCATGGCTGGATCCACGAGCTCAACACGACGCTCGACGGCGAGACCGAGGCACGCCTCGTACGCCAGGCGACGGATGTGATCGAGGAGATTACAGGCACGCGGCCGATCGGCTACCGCGCACCTTCCTGGAATCATAGCCCGAACACGCTGAACATCATTCGCGACATGGGCTTTATCTACGAGAGCTCGCTCATGGCGGATGATCGGCCGTACGAGCTCGTCCAGGATGGAGAGCCGACCGGCATCGTCGAGCTACCCGTCGAATGGATCCTCGATGATGCGCCGCTGTTTAATCCGCTCGGCCCGCGTTACATGAATCCGCGCGACGTGCTGCAAGTCTGGATCGACGAGTTCGACATCGCCTGGGAAGAACGCACGATGTTTTTGCTAACGATGCACCCTCACGTCATCGGCCATCGCTCGCGCATTGTCGTTCTCGAAGCGCTCATCGAGCACATCAACACGAAAGGCGGCGTCTGGTTCGGAACTCACGCAGACGCCGCGCGCTGGGTGCGAGAACAGGCGGGGATGTCGAACCGTTGATCGCAGCGCAGCGCCAGCACGCTCGCACGCTCGCACGCTCGCACGCGACAGACTGGGGCAACCCGCGGCGACAGTGACCTCAACTGCGGCCGATCGAGGTCACCGTCGCCAAGTTAGTCAGGGCAACCGCAGCGCAGCGAGGGCGCCGGGATAGTTCGGGCTCGAGACTTGCACGACGATGTACTGCGCGCCTTCGTGCATGTAGCTCATCATGCCGTAGCGACCCGGCGCAGGTAGCTCGACAGTACCGAGCCGCTCGCCCGTCGCCTTGTCCACTGCATGCAGCACCGGCTGGCCTGCGCCTCCCTCTGCGGTGACGAGCAGTGTCTGCGTCACGAGCGTGATCGGATGCGACGGGACCCCGGTCGTCGGAATGTCCACGCCCTCCAGAGCCGGATGATTCCTGATGCGCTCGGGCGTGTCTCCGTTGGGGATCGCCCAGGCATGCTCGCCCGTGTTCATGTCGATGGCGACGATCTGGCTGTAGGGCGGCTTGAAGATCGGTAACCCCTGGGGACCGCGAAAATCCCCGCGGTTGAGCACGGCAAAATCTGAGATCGTCTCGCCCGTCGTCATGATGTCGTCGGGCGCATCGATCTCCACACCCGCCACGATGTTTTCGGACCGGCAACCCCGCAGCGTCGGCACGTAAAGCATTCCCGTCTCCGGATCGGCCGACGGCGGACCAAAGATGTTCGACGCCCCGCTCGGACAACTCACGAACGAGCGTAAGCCCGACGGGTGGCCCACCTGAATGGGTGGATTGAACAGCGGCCCGGTCCGGTAGTTCTTGACGATCTCCAGCGCCTCGGCACGCAGCTCGGGCGTGAAATCGATGAGATCGTCTTCGGTCAATCCCTGCAATTCGAAGGCGGCAGGCTTCGTCGGGAATGGTTGCGTCGCGGACAGTTGCTCGCCCGGTATCTCCGATTGCGGCACGGGACGTTCCACGATCGGCCACACGGGCTCGCCGGTCTCGCGGTTGAACGTATACGCAAAGCCCTGCTTGGTCGTTTCAACGGCAATCGGCGTGGGCCGCCCGTCGACGATCACATCGAGCAGGACTGGCGCCTGCGGGTTATCGAAGTTCCATATGTCGTGGTGAACGGTCTGGAAATGCCACCGCCGCTCACCTGTCTCGACATCCAGCGCGATGATGCTGGTGCCGAACAGGTTATCGCCGGGACGAAAGCCGCCGTAGAAATCCACCGTAGGCGGGTTCGTCGGCACGTAGACGAGGCCAAGCTCCGGATCCGCCGACATCGGTGCCCAGGAGGATATATCCCCGGTTCTTCGCCAGGCGTCGTTCTCCCAGGTGTCGTGACCGAACTCGCCGGGGCGCGGGATGACGTGGAACTTCCATAAGAACTCACCCGTTGCCGCATCGTACGCCAGGATGTCGCCGGGGATGTTCTCGGTACGTGTCTGGTAGTAGCCCTGCTCGTGGAC
>JAOTTJ010000010.1 GCA_029864465.1 Gammaproteobacteria bacterium
ATCCGCGGATGGAACGACTGCACGACTGCGTCCGCGACATCCGCCGCCGTCCAGGTCAGGGATCCCAACTGCACCTGGATCAAGAGCGACACCGAGAACTGGACCGAGACCGATTACCGGCTGTCACTCGATCATCAGCTCAATGACGAGGTCATGATCTATGTGGCGAATGCAAAAGCCTACCGCGCGGGTGTCTACGCACATCCGGCCGGCAGGGGCGCCACCGATCCGGCCCAGTACGATCCGGCAGACTACGAGCTGGCGCCGACGCCGCCCGAGGAAGTGATCAGCACCGAGATCGGCCTGCGTTCGACGTGGATGGACGGCCGTCTGCGCTGGAACTTCACGCTGTTCGACATGGACCAGACAAACCGGCAGGGATTCATTAACGATTTCTCCACCGGCTCGGTGATTCTGATCCAGACGGTTCTCGGCGACGTCACGAGTCAAGGCTGGGAAACGGATCTGGACTTCGCAGCGACCGACGACCTGACCTTGAGTTTCTCCGCGGGCTACACGGATGCCGTTATCGTCGGCAACCCGACCACGGGCACCTTCTATACGGGTACGATCGACCAGATTCAGAATACGCCAGAATACGCTTACAGCCTGGCGCTGAATCACACGGCCGACGTTTTCGGCGGGCAGTTGATGACCAGCCTGAACTACACCTGGCAGGACGACATGTTCGGTATGAACGACCCCGAAAGGGACGAGTTCAACATCACGCCCGCGTACGGCCTGCTGAACGGCCGCATCACGATGTCCTGGCCGGAGCGAGGACTGTCCCTGTCGCTCGAAGGCACCAATCTGGCCGACAAGACCTATGCGCGAAGCACCTTCCTGATGGGGCGTATTTTCCACGGGCCTGTGGCGAATGACCCCAACGTCCGCAACTACATGAACTATATCGACCGTGCGCAGCCGCGCATGCTCTCGCTCGTGCTTAGCAAGGCGTTCGGCGGCAACTAGGTTCTTCGGGTACCGCCTGCCGGATACAGTGACGAAGATGGGCGCGGTTGGCTCGGCCAACCGCGCCCGCTTTCCAACCGCCAGGCAAAAAAATAGGCACCCCCCGCGGGTGCCTATTTTTTTACCTGGCGGTGCGAGGGGCTGTTGCGGACTCGTCTCCGCACTCCTCGTAGGACGGGACGTGCCCGAACATATTCCCAAACAAGTGGCGCGGGCTCCTGCTAGACGCTGCCTATCATGGCTGCGGTTCGGTTCGGATGGTCCAGTCGTTATCGAGACGTTTCGTGAGGTCGATCGGGTCACCCACGCCGACGGTCCCGCGTGCAATCTGGTAGGCCCAGACCTGGAAATAGGTCAGGCTGGCGCCACCGTAAATTGTAGAGAATGCTCCGTCTACAGCGTCCTGCCCGCAGGAGACTCTAAGCCGGCCGATGCGAGGAACATCGAAGCGCGCGTCCGTCGTGAGCCAGGCTCCGGCCAGGTAGACCTCTGCGTAGGCGTGGAAATCCATGTGGTCTGGGGGCGAGGGGAAGCCGATGTCTGGCAGGTGGCCGGTCACATAGCGGGCGGGTAGATTGAACGTTCTATTGAGCGCGACGGCGAGGTGTGCGAAGTCGCGGCAAACCCCATAGCCGCGCTGTAGAATGTCCCATGCTGACAGGTCGGTTCCGCCGGACATGTAGCGGTATTCGATGTTCTGGTTGATCCAGCGGCTGATGGCTTGAACCCTCGACCATCCATGCTCGACATGCCCGAATTTCTCCCAGGCGAAGTTGGTGAGCTTGTCGGAATCGCAATACCGGCTGGGGAGCGTATAGCGTAGTAGCGCAGGAGGAAGATCCGCGATGGCTTCCGGTCTTTCTGGAACGAGGCCGAAGTTATCCGGTTTCGATGACACTGCAACGATGGCGTCGTGCCTGAAACAATTCGTCCCCGGTTGAAGCTGCACCCGGCACACGCGGTTCCCATGGCTGTCCTCGAATTCCTCGGACGGGAGATCGTCGCCCAGCGCCAGCGCCTCGAAGAGCACCGAGCGGCGGGGATCCGCAGCCAGTTTAAGATTGAGGAGGAGAGTGGCTGAGCCCGCGACTTCATAGGTGAGACTACAACCCACGCGTACGGTGATGTCCAGGTTCAGCGAATTGTCGTCGGGGACCATGCTATTGCGGGTAATTATACAGGCCGACAGGGAAGGCGGTGTGCCGCTGCCATCCCTGCCGGTCGACCCGACGTATTTTCCAGCCTCGACCGGAGTCGACGGAGCGAGAGAGGCCCCGAGACGAAGCCTCGTGGCTTGGCTGTGCAGGCCAGCTGTTCAGGTATTTTCTGTCAACTGCGAATGATCAGCAGCGCCCTAGGCGGGCTGGAGTAAGGCGGCCCCCCTTTTCTTCCAGAGACTAGACACCGGATATAGTGAGCAATCATGTTGTGCATACCTCGGAAAGGTAATTACGCGGAGGCCCAGTGCCTCACCCCGTCCGGAGCCGATCGACGCCAGGCGTGCAAGAATGCTTGTAAAACGATCGTTCGCTGCTTCGTCTCGGTCGCGTTCCTCGCCTGCGCAGTGGCTGTGGCTTCCGCACAAGCGCCGTCGCAGGGAGATGCTGACAGCATGCGCGCGAAGCTTGCGCTCATCGGTGAGACCGGAGACCGCTCGCGCGACGAGAATTCACGACCGGTGCGCACGTCCTTTACCGATCGTGAGCTCAACGCCTATCTGAAAGTTTACGGGCCGACTTTTTTGCCCCATGGCCTCACTGAACCGCAGATCGATATCGGCGGCTCCAGCCGTGTCACCGCGCGCGGGCTCGTCGATTTGGACGCAGTGCGTTTGTCGAGGCAGCGTGACTGGCTTGACCCGATGGCCTACCTGAGCGGGCTGCTCGACTTTACCGCCACGGGCGTCGTTACGAGCTCGAACGGAAAGGCCGTGGCGTCCTTCGAGGCCGCGACGCTTGCGGGTATCTCGGTGCCGAAGAGTATTGTTCAGGAGTTAGTGCGTTATTACACGACAACGCCAGAGTGGCCGAACGGCTTCGACCTCGATGAGCCCGTCGAGTTGCCCGCAGGCATCCAAAGCGTCCTCTTAGAACCCGGCGTCGCGACAATTATCCAGTAGGGGGCGCACGAGAGGATTCGCGTGGTTCTAGTCTGGTTATTGTCTTTTTCAGCTACAGTCTCGATCTGGCTGGCATAGTCTTCGCCCAGATTGCGATGCAGGCCATAGGTCCTGGTGCCACGGATCATGGCAAAATACCCTGAGTTATCTGGACTGTGGAGGCGACGGCTTGCTTTTTCGCACAGACATCCGCGTGGCGAGGCTGAAATGAAGCCAGCAAAGAATCATCCGTGGCGTTTCGGGATCGGCTTCACCGGGCCGTTGAAGTTTTCCACCCCGGACAATTCCGCGCCCTTCCCGGTACGCCGCTTGAGCGCGGCAGAGATCGATGCGCTTGGGTACACGCTCATCGTGCCGACTGCTGAGATCATGGAGGCTCGCCGCATGTGCCAACGCCATCACCCAGACAAGGGTGGCGATTCGAAAACGTTCCAGCACTGGAAAGAAGAACTGGATCGGCTGCGAAGGCGCCGATGAGGCGCGGGTATCGTAGTAATATCAGCCGTGTCTAGCTGCGCAGACACCCGTCATGAAATTCAAGGACTACTACGAGATCATGGGCATCCAGCGCGATGCCAGTCAGGATGAGATCAAGCGCGCCTATCGGAAACTGGCGCGAAAATATCATCCCGATGTCAGCAAGGAATCAGACGCCGAAGCCCGTTTCAAAGAGGTAGGCGAGGCTTACGAGGTGCTCAAAGACGCCGAAAAGCGCGCTGCCTACGACCAACTGGGCGCGAACTGGAAGGCCGGCCAGAACTTCGAGCCCCCGCCGAACTGGGACGCCGGGTACGAATTCCGCGGCGCCGGCGGCGACGCATGGGCCAACAGCGAGTTCTTCGAATCGCTGTTCGGTCAGGGCTTCGGGTCTGCGCAAGCGCGGCGTGGCCGCCCTCATGCGCAGACGGGCGGCGCTGATCACCATGCCAAGGTGCTGATCGATTTGGAAGACGCCTACCGCGGCGCTACCCGCAATGTCACGTTGCGAACACCGCAGCTGGATAGCGGCGGACACGTAATCTTGAAACAGCGCACGCTCGCGATCAAGATCCCGCGAGGCGTGACGCAGGGACAACGCATCCGCTTGTCCGGCCAGGGCGCGCCTGCGCTCGATGGCGGTAGGGCTGGGGATCTCTATCTGGAGATCGAGTTCAAACCTCATGGCATTTACCGTGTGGAGGGCCGAGATGTCTTTCTCGACTTGCCGGTAGCGCCATGGGAGCTAGTACTGGGTGCGACGGTAAAGGTTCCGACACCCGCAGGCCCGGTAGATCTCAACATACCGCCAGGAACCCCCGGCGGCCGCAAGCTGCGCCTGAAACGACGCGGTATACCGGCAAAGCCTGAGGGCGATCTCTACGTCGTGCCGCGGATTACCCTGCCGCCTGCCGATAGCGACGCCGCCAAGGCCTTGTATCGAAAGATGGCCGCGGAGCTGGCGTACAACCCACGCAGCAAATTGGGAGTCTAATCTGCGATGAAAGAGACGACGCTGATCGGCGTATTGCTCGACGAGCGGACCGAGCTGTCATTAACGGAAATATGCCGGGCCTGTTCGGCTTCCCCGGAATGGATAGTCGAGCTGGTCGAAGAAGGTGTATTGGAGCCGATCGGTGCTGAACAGACGCAGTGGCGATTTCAGGGAGCCAGTGTGCAAAGAGCTCACGCTGCCACGCGTCTGCAACGAGATCTCGATATCAACCCTGCCGGCGTCGCGCTCGCTTTGGATTTGCTGGATGAGATCGCGATCTTGCGAGCGCGCTTGCGCCAAAAAAGTGTGAATGACGACGTCTAAGAGCGTGTTCCCTTGAGCTGATTGGGCGTCAGAGCTTTTCGCGAGTTGTAACGGCGAGACCCGATGATCGGAAAATTTGTAAGCTGGGTTCTAGGCCGATAGTTATCCGTGAGATCAGCTTCTTTCTTTATCAACCGATTACGAAAAAATCTGGCGGCGCAACAAGTCCTGGGAAAACCATGCTCCGCTCTAACCCCGGCTATTTCCCCTGTTCCGTGGGAAACTCGTAGGAATTCTACTGGCTCGCACCCAGGCCCGTCGCTGCAGCCTGCAAACTCGCACCAGCTTCAACCACTGGACGGGCTTTTCATCGTGAGGCGAATTCGTCTATCAGGCAATAATAGGGAGGATCCGAGACGGAGAATTGTGGCCTTTCGCTGAAATTATTGCCGAGGACTGAGCCGATACGGCGACTTACGCACCCTCGCAACGAGGTCTAGCAGAGATGTGATCGATGGGCTGGCCGGCTAAACCCGTCGCAGCCCAGTAGATCGTCGATTGACCGAGGCTTCAGTACGTTGCAGGCACCGTTACCGTACGGACGCTGAATGGACCGTCAGTGCCGCCAACTTTATGATGGGGCGATGTATGGCGACCGATCCCTCTTCGAAGACGCTGTCGATATCCCGCTGTGGCTCGACGCCGATCGGGCGACGCCGTATGCAGATCGCGTTAGCCGCGACCGCGACGCCATCAGAGGTCGCGCCACTTCGACGGAGCTGAATCGGGTGCGTGCGTGGTGGGACGCGATTGGGCCGAGCCCCTCGACAGGCGCCAGCCTAGATCGCGGGCGGCACCTCATCGGGTTCGCCACCATCGTCATGGGCGCCCTTGCGGGCATAGGGCTCGCCGCTGCTGCGTTGCACTACGATGGCACTTATCCCGTTAACGCAGTCACGGTTTTTTCGCTGCTGGTAGGGGTGCAACTCGTACTCATCGCTATCACGATGCTGTTGCTGCCCCACAATGTGCCCGGCCTGCGTAACGTTCAGGGTGTCCTGGCTCAGGCCAACCCAGCCGGCGTTGTCGCGGCCGTCTACGGGCGCATCACCGTATCGCAGCTGCCGGAGTCCGTACGAGAACTCTTCACGTGGCATATCGGCCGCGCGGCGGCCGGTCGCTTCGCGAAGTGGCAGTTGTTGCATTGGTCGCAGGGAGCAGCGATTGCTTTCAACCTCGCGGCGCTTGCCACGGCCCTTGCCCTAGTCACGTTCACGGATCTCGCCTTCGGCTGGAGCACCACGCTGCAGTTGTCAGGCGATGAGCTGGCCCGATGGATCGGCATCATCGTCACGCCATGGGCCGAGTTCGTGCCTGCGGCTGTTCCCGATGCCGCGATGATCGAGGCATCGCGTTTCTTTCGTCTCGAAAGCTCGGCAGCCACGCTGGGCGCGCCGGAATCCTACACGGGCTGGTGGCCGTTCCTCATGGTCTCCATGATCGTCTATGGCCTGCTGCCGCGCATCGCGTTGTGGATATTCGCCGGCCTACGTCTGCGCGCGGCGACGCGTGCTTTGCTGTTGGAAGACGCGCGGGTTACTGCACTGATTGACCGCATGGCTTCGCCGGCACTTGCCACCACCGCGCTGGTCGACGAAAACCCGCACCGTCTCGAAGCCGCGCCGAAACAGAGGCATCGACTCGACGCCGATGCCCCAACGGCGGCATTGATCTGGTCCGAGGCCATCGACAAGACTCGAGCGCGCGAGCGCGCTCATCGGGTGCTCGGCGTGGAGCTCACCGCAGAGCCATTGACCGCAGGGGGTGGCGCATCTCTCGCCGAGGATGCCGCGGTCATAGATTCGCTGGCGGAATGCGCGCCGCGCCAGGTCGTCGTGTTCGTGCGGGCCTATGAACCCCCGCTGCTCGAATTCATGGATGCCCTGACGCGCCTGCGCAAGCGTCTCGGGCCGAATACATCGCTCATCGTTCACCCGGTGCCCGAGCTAGGTAACGAGCTCGCGCCTGCCGATGTCGAGACGTGGCATCGCAGCATCGCCGCGCGGCGCGACCCGAAAATCTATGTCGAGTCCGGCGTGTGAGCACTCTGCCGAAATTCGCCGTCGTCGGCCATCCCAACAAAGGCAAGAGCAGCATCGTGGCAACGCTCGCCGAGGACGATTCAGTCGCCATATCGAGCGACCCCGGCACGACCACACGGGCACGCACATTTCCGATGCGCGTGGACGGTAAGCCTATTTACGAGTTGATCGACACACCAGGCTTTCAGCGTGCGCGTGAAGTGCTGGACTGGTTGCAGGCCCACGATCGCGGCGCCGAAGCCCATCCAGCGCTGTTGCGGCAATTCGTCGACACTCATCGCGACGACCCACGCTTTCGCGACGAATGTGAGCTGCTGACGCCAATCCTCACCGGCGCCGGCATTCTTTATGTCGTGGACGGCGCCCATCCTTATGGTCGCGAATACGAGGCGGAAATGGAGATTTTGCGCTGGTCCGGGCAACCACGTATGGCACTGATCAATCTCATCGGCCGCGGCGACCATGTTGCAGAGTGGCGACGTGCAGTGGATCAATTTTTCGCGATCGTCCGTGTGTTCGATGCGCTGCACGCCGACTTCAGTAAGCGGATTGATCTGCTTCGAGCTTTTGGTGAACTGCATGAACCTTGGGCGCCGTCGCTGCAGCAGGCTACGGAAATCCTGATTGCCGAACGCCAGCGGCGGAGACACCGCGCGGCGATAGAAATCGCCGATCTGCTGGCGGATTCTCTGACGCTGACGCGCAAAGCGCGTGTCGATGGCGGCCGGGTGGATCCCGCGGTGACGGAACGACTTACAGGCGAGCTCAAGGACGCGATTCGAGAACGAGAGCGGCGTGCACGCCGCGTCGTGCACGAGATCTATCAGCACCTCCACGTGAAGCTCGAAGAGACCGACACCGAAATTCTTGCCAAGGACGTATTCTCGGAACGGATATTCAGTCTCTTCGGGCTTTCCGGCACTCAACTGGCGCTCACCGGTGCCGCCTCGGGTGCCGTAGCCGGCGGCGGCGTGGACCTGATCGTGGGTGGCGCGTCGCTCGGCCTCGCCGCCGCTATCGGCGCGGTGATCGGCGCCGGCGGCGCGCTGCTCGGCGCCGATCAACTGGCCAAGGTGAAAGTGCTCGGCGCGCCGCTTGGTGGCTCGGAGCTGCATGTGGGACCCATCGCCGATATGAATTTTCCCTGGGTGCTGCTCGGCCGCGCCGTGCTGCATCACCGCCTGGTTGCAGAGCGGAATCACTCTCGCCGTGAAAAAATGGTCGTCGACTCATCCGCAGGCGCACATCTGACCGACGACATTGATAGCGGTCACCGCCGTCAGGTCGAGCGTTGCTTCGTCACCCTGCGCAATGAGCGCGAGCTCGACGCCGACATGCGCCGGATACTCATCGATGAAATAGAGACGCTGCTAGACGACTCCAAGGCATCCCCGTGACCGGCACGCACACGACTAATCACGCGGCTATCGCCATTGCGGCGTTGGCGCTCAGGTACCGACCCCCACCCCCTGGCGGTGACCAACCAATAAGTAAGACTGGCCGTGCAGGGAGGCGTGGGGATTCACGCTCCGTTGTGGTGTAGCTTTTTTCCGTTTCACAGCGGCTTTTGAGAAATATTCCTCTCTCGCGGCACGGATGGCTCCGACCGCGCGGACTCAACGTGGGCGCCGTGCACCGAACTTGCTGACCTGTCTGTGGCGAATTTGTCGTTACGCGGCCACGGGCAGCCGATAGAGGCCCCGACAATAGTTCTTCCGTGAGTAGTTGTTCAGGCTGGCGACCTTTCTCCGATCGGAGACTGTACGAGCGGCTGACTTAATGGCGGAGGGAGTGGGATTACTCGCCGCCCTCGACTATCGAGGGCGGCTCACCCCTTTCGGGGCCGCTCGCCGACTGCGTCGGCTGCGCGTTCTCTCGCGTGCGCCTGCGCGCTGCTCGAGTCGAACCGAGTGGATTCGTCCACACACCCCCACCACCAAAAGCAAAAATACCCCACTAGGGGGCATTTTTGTTTTCTGGCGGAGGGAGTGGGATTCGAACCCACGGTACGCGCGAGCGTACACTTGATTTCGAGTCAAGCCCGTTCGACCACTCCGGCATCCCTCCGCGGGCGAATCTAGCAGTTCGTTCAGTCGTGGGCAAACGCCGTTGTTTTAACTCTTGGCCAAGTCGCCGTAGTGAAGCACGCGGACCTTCTCGATCGTGACGAGACCGCTCGGCATCATCTCCTCTAGAACGGGCAGGAAGCTCTCGATCTGACGCTCGGTATCGATGATCTCGATGACGATCGGCAAGTCGTCGGAAAGCCGCAAGATCTTCGCCGTGTGCAGCATGCTCGAGGCGCCGAAGCCCAGCAGGCCGCGCAAGACCGTCGCGCCGGCCAGGCCGTGCTCGCGCGCGCGCAGGATGATCGCTTCATAGAGCGGCCGATGCTCGAAGCGGTCCTTCTCGCCGACGAATAATCGCAGCAGAGTGGCGTCTTCGGGTGTTGCCATGGCGAACTCCTAGCGATTCAAAGCGGACGCGCCGACGTGGCCCAGCCAGACCGCGATCAAGCACAACACAACAGAAAAAACGACGTTCGCGACCGCCCAAGTCCACTCGCCGTCGCGCATCAGATTCAACGTCTCGAGGCTGAACGACGAGAACGTCGTGTAGCCGCCACAGATACCGATCATAAGAAACGCGCGCGCGTCTGGCGCCACGAGCAATCGGCCGTCGCCGGCAAGTGACGTCGCGAGAAAGCCGATCAATAGCGAGCCCGCGACGTTTACGATGATCGTTCCCCACGGAAAGATCTCGCCGAAGTTACGAGCGATAAAGCCCGAGCACCAATATCGTCCCATGCCGCCGAGCGCGCTGCCGAGCCCGACCCAGAGATAGGTCACCACGCTTATAATCGATCCGTTGCCGAGAACATCGTCCGGTATAGTAGCAACGAACGTCCAGTAGTGCTGGCGTGTGATGTTGAATCTGTTGCGAGTAATTACGTAGTGGAAATTGCAGGCGCGCTCGAGCGCATCGAGGCAATCGTCGGTCCGCGGGGCATGCTCCGCGACGATGCTGCTGAGCCTCTACTGCAGGATGAGCGAGGGCTTTATGCCGGCGCTGCGGCAGCCGTCGTGCAGCCGGTATCGACCGCGGAATGCGCTGCAATCGTCGAGATATGTAATGAGGCGCGTCTAGGTATCGTTCCGCAGGGTGGGAACACTGGCTATTGTGGCGGCGCGACACCATTCGACGGCGAGCGCCAGATTCTCTTGAGTCTCGCGCGCATGAATCGAGTTCGAGCAATTGATCCGGTCGGCTACACGATGACAGTCGAAGCAGGCGTGATCCTGGCCGACGCGCAAGCGGCAGCCGAGGCAGAGGGGCTGTTGTTTCCGTTGAGCATGGGTTCGGAAGGCTCGTGCCAGATCGGTGGCAACCTGTCGACGAACGCTGGCGGCCTCAATGTTCTGCGTTACGGGACCGCGCGCGAGCTCGTGCTCGGGCTGGAGGTCGTGTTGCCGAGTGGAGAAGTGCTCTCCGAGCTCAAGGGCCTGCGTAAGGACAACACGGGCTACGCTGTCGAGAGCTTGTTTCTCGGCGCCGAGGGTACGCTCGGCGTGATTACAGCCGCAGTGCTCAAACTGCTCCCGCTGCCCAGAAGCCGGCAGACGGTATGGTTGGCCGTGCCGAGCGTCGGGGCCGCTCTGGATGTGCTCGGTATCGCTCGCCGCCAGAGCGGTGACCAGGTCGTCGCTGCTGAGTATGTTTCGCGCGCGTCACTCGATCTCGTGCTCGCGCACGTGACGGATGTTCGCGACCCGCTCGACAACCCGTACGAGCATTACCTGCTTCTCGAGCTTGCCGGATCGCTCAGCGATTCTGCGCTGCGCGAGATTCTCGAAGGGCTGATGGAGATCGGGCTTACGAACAGTATGATCAGCGATGGTGTGCTTGCGGAAACGAACGCGCAGCGCGATGCCCTGTGGCGCCTGCGTGAGACGATTCCGGAGGCCGAGCGCCGCGAGGGCCGCTCGGTCAAGCACGATATCTCCGTGCCGATTGCGGCGATTCCAGGTTTTCTGGCCGACGCGACCGGACGGCTGTCGAGCGTCGCCGAGCATCGGCTATCCGTATTCGGGCACATCGGTGACGGCAATTTGCATTACAACCTCATGCCGCCCATCGGATGCGACGCATTCGGCGACGGACGGGCTGGCGCGCTAACGCAAACGCTGTACGATCGGGTCAACGCAATCGGTGGCAGCTTTAGTGCTGAGCATGGTATAGGAGTCTTTCGCCGTGACGAGCTGCGGCACTACAAATCGGACACCGCTTTCGATCTCATGCGCCTGATCAAAAATACGCTTGATCCCAATGGAATCATGAATCCCGGCAAGTTGTTCGCTGATGAGGATATGAGGCCATGAGCAAGTTGCGTCGTAGAGTAACGCTTCTGGTCGCTCTAACGGCGCTCGTCGTCGGCTGCGCGACGACGCCTCCTGAAAACGTCGAGAACATCTGTGCGATCTTCGAGGACAAAAGTAGCTGGTACAAGGCTGCGAAGCGGTCGGAAGAGCGATGGGGAACGCCGATTCATGTGCAGATGGCGATCATCCGCCAGGAGTCCACGTTCGAGTTCGACGCGAAGCCACCTCGCCGTCGGCTACTCGGCTTCATACCCTGGACGCGGCCGTCCGACGCCTACGGCTATGCCCAAGCGCTCGAGAGCACTTGGGATTGGTACAAAGAAGATGCCGGTAGGCGTTTCGCGGACCGCGATGACTTTGATGATGCGATCGATTTCGTTGGCTGGTATACACATGTTTCGCAGCGGTCCGTCGGGATCTCCAAGTGGGATCCTTACAATCAATATCTTGCCTATCACGAAGGACACACGGGATGGCAACGCAACAGCCACCGAGGCAAGCGTTGGCTCACGAACACCGCGCAGCAAGTCGATTATCGCGCGCGCGAGTGGGGCGCTCAGTTGCGGCGTTGTGAAGAAGACCTCGATGACGGCTGGTGGTTCTTCTGACGGGCCCGACGAAGACCAACGCTCCCACCTAGACTACCAGCTCTGCTCATTGACCTTCCGATGGCGGCAGGGGATGATTGGCGGCGAATCCAGTCGCAGTAGCGGAGCAAGGCCGCGCAGATGCTGCGCGTTGCCTCTCGGAATACTCTAACTAGAACACTGTATTGCTCAGGCCACGGCGGAAACTCGGAAAATATCGCATCCAGCGTTGCCTCAACGACGGCCCTATCGCAGCCGTGTATCAGGCTTACGACACGATCCAAGGATTGCGAGTCGCGTTGAAGATTCCGCACCCGAGTGCGATGGACGAATATTTTCTCGCGGATTTTCGCCGTGAAGCGCAGCTCGCGCCGAAGCTCGAGCATCCGAACATCATCCCTATTCGCGACGCATCGTTCATCGACGGTCACTTCGTGATATCGATGCCTCTCGGCGAGTGCACGCTTGGCGACCGCATGCGTAAGCGCCTCGCGACCAGCACGGCGCTCGACTACACAGAGCAAGCACTGGCCGCTGTGGCGCAGGCTCACGAGTGTAAGGTTATCCACTGTGACGTCAAACCCGATAACTTCGTGCTGTTCGCCGACAACATACTCCGGCTCGGCGATTTCGGCTTTTCGAAGATCGCGCAACGCACCCTCAAGCAGGCGTCCGGGTCGGGTACCGTCGGTTATATGGCTCCCGAGCAGGCTGTTGGGCGGCCGATGTTTCAATCGGACGTGTTCGCGCTTGGCCTTCTCATCTACGAGCTCTTCTCCGGCCATCTGCCGCAGTGGCCTTACGATTGGCCGCCCCGGCGTATCGAACGCGTTCGCGCGAAGCTCAATCCCGCGCTCGTGGAGTGGCTCCGAAAGGCTATCCAGGTGCGTCCCGAGGCACGCTACAAGAACGCGATCGTCATGTATCGGGAATTCAAGCGCGCGCGCAACGGTGCCGGCAAGCGCCGCAAGCCCGCAAGGGAGGCGCCAATCGATCCGGCGCGCTGGGAAGCCATCCGTTTTCGAGAGTTCCAGAAAAAATATCGTCACTCGGTGGAGACGCACCACCATTGCCCGAACTGCGAAGGCCCCGTCGCCGAGGCCATGCAGAGCTGCCCATGGTGTGGTGAGAAGCTCAAAGCTGCGAAGCTCGAGACGCGCTTTCCGGCGACTTGTCCACGTTGTCGCCGCGGCGTCAAGCTCGATTGGCGATACTGCGCATGGTGCTACGGGCAGGGCTTCGAGGTCGAAACGACGCGTCGCTATGCGGATCGCCGGTACGGGGCGCGTTGCAGCAACGCAAAATGCAAAGAGCCGTTGATGCCGTTCATGCGTTACTGCCCCTGGTGTCGCACGAAGGTCAAACGGGCATGGAGGCTGCCGTCGTCCACCGAGCGCTGTCCGTCGTGCCACTGGGGCGTGGACACGAGTTTCTGGGATCGCTGTCCATGGTGCAGCAAGGGGCTGCATCGGTGACCGCGCGGGCTCCAGGGGCGCGGCTGTTTCTCGGTGCGGAGGCCGAAGACGCGGACCTCGACTTCGCGCAGGGGCAGGTCAGCGTGCGTACCTTCCGCAGCCCGGGCAAGGAGACGAACAATGAAGACTCGGCTGCAGTCATTCCGTTCGGTGCCAACGGCCTCGTGCTAGCGGTGGCAGACGGCGTCGGGGGCAGCCCGGGCGGTCAGCAGGCGTCGAACCTGGCCGTGCAGACGCTAGCGGACGTGCTCGCCCGTACGAGCCCGGAGCCGGACAATCTGCGCACTGCCATCGTCGATGCCGTCGAGGAGGCCAACCGGCGAATTCTCGACCGCGGCCGCGGCGCGGCGACCACGCTCGTCGTCGGCGAGCTCTTGAACGGCCGAGTTCGCAGCTACCACGTCGGCGACTCCGAGCTCATGACCGTCGGTCAGCGCGGCCGCATCAAGCTGCGCGTGACTCCGCATTCGCCCACGGGATTCGCCGTCGAGGCCGGCTTGCTCGACGAGGACGAAGCCGTCGAGCATGACACGCGTCATCTGCTATTCAACGTGATCGGCGCACCTGACATGCGCATAGAAATTGGCACGCCCGCACGGATCGATGCCTACGATACGGTCATTCTCAGCAGCGATGGACTTCTCGATAACCTCTTTGTCGACGAGATCGTTAGGATCATTCGTTCGGGAGACCTTGCGCGCGCGGCCGACGAGCTGACGGGCCTCGCGCTTGCTCGCATGGCCGGCAGCGACACCGGGCCCTCGAAGCCCGATGACCTTACGATCATTCTGTACCGCTTGCCGCGGCGGCGGCGTGGGAGACGCGGGAGTTCCTCGCGCAGCTAGGCGGTTTCGCTGCGCATGCGGTTCGTCGCGGTTGCGCCCGTACGCTTTTCGATCTCGCGATCGTAGGCGGCGGCGAAAACCTCGGCAAACATCTGCGGGAACTGGCCCGGTGCGTGCTCGGCCAACGTTGCATAGAGCTCGGCGTAACGCTCCCAGTATTTGGCTTCGGCCTTCGTGCCGAGCAACCCGCGTTTGCTGTCGCCGCATCTCTGCTCGATTTCCTCCGGGGCGATGCGCTCGAGATAATCGAGTAACGCCGCGTGCGTGGCGTCGAGCACGGCGCGCTCGTGCACCAGAATCTCATCGAAGGCCTCGCGAACGGCCTCGATTGCGGGCATATATTCGGCCTTGTCCATGAAAAACAGATTTTCGAGTGCCTCATCGAGGCTTGCGGCGAACTTGAGCAGATTGTTGTTTTGCGGCTGGATCGTCGTATTGGCCAGACGCAGTAAATTCTTCTGATCAATGCGCAGCTGAATCGACTGGCGCAGACCGACCGCGAGCTCTCGGACGAGCTGTCCGGCACGGTGCAACAGCAGGGAAGCCTCGTTTCCTTCCAGCTCGCGGGGCGGGAGTCCTGCGCCGCGAAAGAAGGCAAACAGGGCGGCCTGCTCGTCGCCGGTCTTGGAGTTTGCTTGCTTCGGTGACTCTGGGTGTTTTTCTTGCTGTGTCCGAGTCTTGTTGGCCGCGGACGGGGTGCGACGTCGTTTGGCGCTTGCGGTCGCCTTGGGTCGTGACGGTTCGAATTTCGCGGCTGGCGCCTGTGCGGGCGCAGACGCGCGTTTAGGTGCAGGCTTGGGCGAGGAGGGTTGCGCGTCGTCATCGACGAGTCTCAGCCTGCTCGCAGCCTGCTCGGCAGCTGCTTTGAGCGCACCGGCTGCCGTGTCGTCGGCAAGAATTTCCTCGATGGCAAGTACACCAAGCTCCTCTTCGGAGACCAGGGCATATCCGGTCGGTCCTGCCTGCGTCGCGCGCATGGCGGTGTCGACAGGATCGTTGTGTGAGTCTGTCTGGAGATCATCATCGAGATCCGAGTCTTCGAGGTGCACTCGCATGATGTACTCGCCGAGCCGCAGGCGGTCTCCGTGGAAAAGACGTTGTGGTTTCGTGCGGCCAATTGGCGTGTCGTTCTCGTTGACGAAAACACCGTTCGTCGAGGTGTCGATGATGTAGTAGCTGCCGGACCGAAAATCGATGGCTGCGTGTCGGCCAGACAGATAGCGGTTGCTATCCTCGAGCGCCCAGTCGCTCTCGAGCGAACGGCCGATCGTGCCGCCGTTGACGCCGAACTCCTTGATTCGGCGCTCACCGAGATGCAAGCGCTGGAAGCTGATGATTTCGAGGCGCAGCGGCATTTGGGCATCCTGTCAGGTCGGCATTTGCGAGGCCTGAGGGCGCATCCGGGCTCGCTGCCGGGGGTCTATCTTGGGCCGAGTATAGCCGTACCCCGCTCCATACCGACGCGCTGCTTGGCTGTATTGTGAACGGAGTCTCACAAAGCCCGGCGAGACAGGCGTTTTGCTGCCTATGCTAAGCTCAGTCAGATCGCGCAGTCTCGAGGTATCGCATGAGCGCCCAGCCCATCTATAAGATCGTCTTCATGAATCAAGGTAAGATTTTCGAGATCTATGCCCGGCATGTCAGTCACGGCGCCTTGTTCGGTTTCGTCGAAGTGGAAAAGCTCATATTCGGCGCGCGCTCGAGTGTTGTCGTCGATCCGTCCGAGGAGCGAATCCAATCGGAGTTCTCGGGTGTTACACGGACGTACCTGCCGCTGCATTCGATCATTCGCATCGACGAGGTCGAGAAACAGGGTGTCGGCAAGGTCAGCGATGCCGAGGGCGGAAACGTGACGCCGTTCCCGATGCCGGTGTACGCGCCGCCAGGTGGCGGTAAGGGTGGGTCAGGCGAGTAAGTTCGGATTTTGACCTTGCGCTTCGCATCCCTCGGTAGCGGCAGTCGTGGCAACGCGCTGCTCGTCGAGTCGGCGCAGACACTCGTGCTCGTTGACTGCGGATTGACACTCAAGGCCATCGAGGAGCGTCTCGGTGGGCTCGGCCGGGATCCGGGCGACATTGACGCTGTCCTCGTTACGCACGAGCACACTGATCATATCCGCGGCGTTGCGGCCTTCGCGCGTCGCTACCGCACGCCGGTGCGGATGACTGCGGGTACGGCCGCCGGCAGCACGAGCCGCACTTTGCCGAGGCTGGAGACCTTCAACTGCCACCGGCGATTCGAGATCGGTGATCTATCGATCGAGCCGTTCCCCGTGCCGCACGATGCGCGTGAGCCGTGCCAATTCGTGTTCTCGAACGGTCACAGGCGTCTGGGCATCTTGAGCGACACGGGCCACATCACGCCGCACATCAAAGCGCATCTCGCCGGCTGCGATGCGATGGCGCTCGAGTTCAATCACGATGCCGAGGCGCTGTGGGCTGGCGATTACCCCGAGCATCTGAAGCAGCGTATTGCCTCGCAGGTCGGGCATCTCAATAACGTGCAGGCAGCGGGACTCCTTAGTCACGTCGCCGATAGCCGGTTGCAATGGGTCGTCGCCCTGCATCTGAGCGAAACCAACAACAGCCCGGGCCGCGTGCGCGAGACCTTGCATGACGCGCTTGGTGCCGACCATTGTGCCGAGGCGCATCTCGCGCTGCAGCATGAGCCGAGCCGTTGGCTCGAGGTCGTCTGAAGTCTGGTGAGACGGGCGGGCTGGCGGTATCATTGCGGCGCCCGTTCCCGTTCACCATCACGCGCCGATCTTGATTCTCGCAAGCTCGCCGGTTTTGCCACACTCTGATGTCTAACACAGCCACGGTCCTTCGGCTGGCCGGCCCCGTTGCCGAGACGAATTTCCGGCGCCGCAAGCTGACCGAGCAGTTGCAGGCGCGCTGTCCTGCCGTCACGGGTGTGTCCGTGCGCTTTGTTCACCTCGTCCACGTCACGCGTGAGCTCGACGCCGGCGAGCAGGCGCTGTTGAGCGCATTGCTCGACTACGGGTCCGCCGCAGGCACGGTGACCGGTAGTCAGGAAATCATGATCGTGCCACGTATCGGCACGATCTCCCCATGGGCATCGAAGGCGACCGATATCGCCAGAATTTGCGGACTGCCGGTGCATCGTCTCGAGCGTGGCCGGCTCTATTCGATCACTGCCCGGGAGCAACTCGACGGGGAGAGACAGCGCGAGCTTGTACCGCTGCTGCATGACCGAATGATGGAAACCGTCGTGCTCGATGCCGAGCTGCCTGCCGCGCTATTCGATGAGCACGAGCCACGGCCGATGACGACGGTCGATCTGAGCGGGGACGCCGTGGCCGCACTCGCAGCGGCCAACCGCGAGCTCGGGCTCGCGTTGTCGGACGATGAGATCGTCTATCTCGTCGAGCAATTCGGCGCGATCGGCAGGAATCCGTCCGATATGGAGCTCATGATGTTCGCGCAAGCGAACTCAGAGCATTGCCGGCACAAAGTATTCAATGCCGACTGGATCATCGAGGGACAGGCTGCGGACAAGAGCCTGTTCCAAATGATCAAGACTACCTACGCTAACGCACCTGACGGCGTACTGTCGGCTTATGCGGATAATGCGGCCGTCGTCGAGGGTGCGCTGACGCCGTGGCTCATGGTCGCGCCGGGCGAGCGGCGCTTCGGGTATGTGAGCGAGCCGGCGCATCTCGTCATGAAGGTCGAGACGCATAATCACCCGACGGCGATCTCGCCGTTCCCGGGCGCCGCGACGGGATCGGGCGGTGAGATCCGCGACGAAGGCGCGACCGGGCGCGGTGCAAGGCCGAAGGCCGGGCTGACGGGCTTTACGGTCTCGCATCTCAACGTGCCGGACTGGCCGCAACCCTGGGAGCAGAGCGGCCCGGGTTATCCAAGCCGAATTGCGACGAGCCTGAAGATCATGCTCGACGGACCGATCGGCGCTGCGCAGTTCAACAACGAATTCGGCCGACCGAACCTGGCCGGGTATTTTCGGACATGCCTGCTCGAGGACGGTACCGGTTGGCGCGGCTATCACAAGCCCATCATGATCGCGGGCGGGCTCGGCAACATCCGCGGTCAGCATGTCGAGAAGCTCGAGGCCGAGCCCGGCGACAAGCTCATCGTGATCGGCGGTCCGGCGATGCTCATCGGCCTCGGTGGCGGTGCGGCATCATCTCAGGGAAGCGGCACCGGCGAGGAGAACCTCGATTTCGCGTCCGTGCAGCGCGGCAACCCCGAGATGCAGCGGCGTGCCCAGGAGGTCATCGATACGTGCTGGGCGCTCGGCGACGGTAACCCGATTCTGTCGATCCACGATGTCGGTGCGGGCGGTTTGTCGAACGCCGTTCCCGAGATCGTCGATCAGAGTCATCGCGGGGCGCGGGTCGCGTTGCGCGCAGTGCCAAACGACGAGCCGGGCATGACGCCGATGGAGCTCTGGTGCAACGAGTCGCAAGAGCGCTATGTGCTCACCGTTGCGGCAGATTCCATCGAGACGTTCGCGGCGATCTGTGCTCGCGAGCGATGCCCGCATGCGGTCATCGGTGAGCTGACCGAGGATCGCGATCTCATCGTCGAGGACGAGTTTTTCGGCAACGAGCCGGTCGCCATGCCGATGGACGTGCTGCTCGGTAAGACACCGAAGATGACGCGGGAGGTTGGCGCGGCGAGCGCGGCGGCTCCGGTCTGGGATCGCCAAGACGTTACGCTGGCCGATGCGGTCCATCGAGTCCTGACATTCCCGGCCGTCGCGGATAAATCGTTCCTGATTCATATCGGCGATCGGACCGTCGGCGGGCTGGTTGGTCGCGATCAACTCGTCGGGCCCTGGCAAGTGCCCGTCAGCGACGTCGCCGTGACGAGCGCAAGCTTTCGCGGTCACTCGGGCGAGGCGATGGCCATGGGCGAGCGCACGCCCGTAGCGATTTTTGCCGGCCCGGCTTCAGCGCGGCTCGCGATCGCCGAAGCGGTAACGAACATCGCGGCAGCCGACATCGAGCAGCTCCGTGACATCCGCGTGTCCGCTAACTGGATGGCTGCCGCCGGTCACGGTAACGACGATCGTGTGCTCTATGACATGGTTCGCGCAGTGGGCGAGGACCTGTGCCCAGCGCTCGGTATCGCGGTGCCCGTCGGCAAGGACTCTTTGTCGATGCGCACCGTGTGGGGGGCGGACGCCGATGAAAAGGCTGTGACGGCCCCGGTCTCACTGATCGTAACCGCGTTCGCACCGGTTGTGGACGTGCGTAAGACGCTGACGCCCGAGCTGCGTACGGACGCGGGAGAGACTGCCCTCGTACTGCTCGACATCTCGGCAGGATCCATGCGTCTCGGCGGCTCGGTGCTCGCACAGGCCTTTGGTGAATTCGGCGGTGATGCTGCAGATCTCGACGACGCTGAACGGCTAAAGGCGTTCTTCACCGCGCTAGGGGTGATGCGCACCGAAGATCTCGTATTGGCCTATCATGACCGCTCCGACGGTGGATTGCTCGCAACGCTGGCGGAGATGGGGTTCGCGGCTCGTGTGGGACTGGACATCTGGGTTCCGGATGATGTCGACGACGTCATCGCGTTTCTTTTCAACGAGGAGCCCGGCGCGGTCTTGCAGGTCGAGAAAGCCAAGCTTGGACGCGTGCAGCGAATTCTCGACGATCACGGATTCGGCGCGGGCATCGTCGTCGCTAGACCTGCGGGCGCGCGCGACATCGAGATCCGGCATCGAAACGAGGTGCTGTACAAAGCGCCCGTCGCGCGCCTGAACCGGTGGTGGTCGGAGCTCACTTATCGAATGCAGGCGTTGCGCGATAACCCCGAATGCGCGCAGGAAGCCTACGATGCGATCCTCGATGACGACGATCCAGGCTTGACGGTGCGCTTGAGGCTCACGGAACGTCCGGTACCGGTACCGGTACCGGTACCGGACCCGCGCCGCGACGAGCGGCCACGCGTCGCCATTCTGCGCGAGCAAGGCGTCAATAGCCAAAGAGAGATGGCGGCCGCATTCGATCGGGCAGGTTTTGCCGCGTTCGATGTGCATATGACCGATCTGATTGAGGGGCGCACGACATTGGCTGGCTTTCGTGGGCTCGTCGCCTGCGGTGGATTTTCTTACGGCGACGTGCTCGGTGCCGGGGAGGGTTGGGCGAAGTCCATTCTCTATAACGACGTCCTGCGTGAGCAGTTCGAGGAATTCTTTGTGCGCGAGGACGCCTTCGCGCTCGGTGTCTGCAACGGTTGCCAGATGCTCGCGGCGCTCAAATCGTTGATCCCGGGAACGGCGCATTGGCCGCGTTTCGTGCGCAACCGCTCCGATCAGTTCGAGGCGCGACTCTCGCTCGTGCGCATCGAGCAGAGCCCGTCGGTGCTGCTGTCCGGCATGGCCGGCAGCTGGCTCCCGATCGCGACGTCGCACGGCGAAGGGCTTGCGGAGTTTGCATCCGAGCAGGCGCTACTAGTGGCCGACCATGGTCTCGTCGGTCTGCGATACATCGACCATCGCGGCGAGGCGGCAGAGCGTTATCCGTCGAATCCGAACGGATCGCCGCGCGGCATCGCCGGTCTCACGAACGAGGATGGCCGCGTCACGATCATGATGCCGCACCCGGAGCGGGTTCATCGCACGGTGCAGCTGTCTTGGCATCCGCCCGACTGGGGCGAGGACTCGCCTTGGATGCGCTTGTTCGAGAATGCGCGCGATTGGGTCGACGTCTCCGGCTGACCGCGTCAGGCCGTCGTCCGGCATAGCGCACGCTTCGCAAGATCGCTATATCGAGATCTAGGCAGATTCCGCGCGGTGGCGATCGAGTGAGGTGATCTTGCCGCTTGCCTCCTCGGCGAAGTAGCGGCGCATACGCATCGCCGCACGCAGCTTCGATGTACGTACGTAGCACTGATAGGCCATGTCCTTGATCATTTCAACAAGGACTGCCGCATGATCGGTACCGATTTCCGGAACCGGGCCATCGACGCCGAACAGTACCGTCTCGAGCACCTGCGCGGTTGCCTCGTCGATCTCGCCGATGTTTACGACATCCTTGTAGAGCTCGAACCATTCCAGGCGGGCGTTGCTGCCGAGATCGGCGATCGCCGTCTGCACCGTGCGCCGGCACATCGAGGCGAATGCGTTGTGGCAGTCGGCGCTGTAGCACTGCAGCGCCTCGCGAAAGATTCGTTCGACGGCAGGGGGGAGGTAGCTGTAAGGAAACCGCTGCCGCGCTCGCTCGACTTCGATAATGTTCGAGGACAACTCCACGCTCGCGGTGCCAATCGAGCGTACGGCCGCGCGCCCGAAGCGCGGCTCGTTGCAGGCAGCGCAGCGAAACGCAATTCCGACCTGGCGCGGACTTGCGCTACGGATGGCTTCGAACGACGGCGTCGCGATCGGTATTAGTTGGGCGTGTGCGCCGCAGTGAGGGCACTCGCGCGAAACGGACTCCGCCTGCTCGAAGGTATTATCTGATTTAACATAAATCGCCACGGGGGCTCCTTCTCTACGAAGTCTACCGCTTCGGGCACTTACGTGAAAATCCTTTCACGTGGCATGAACCCGCATGCGGGCGATTTTGGGGCGGGCGTTGCCGTCTAAGCAGAGAGGCGTTTGTAGCGAAGCCGATGAGGCTGGTCGGCGTCCTGGCCTTTGCGACGCTTGAGGTCCTCGACGTAGTCGGCGTAGTTGCCCTGGAAGAAGACCACCTCGCTGTCGCCTTCGAAGGCAAGCATGTGGGTGGCGATTCGGTCGAGGAACCAACGGTCGTGGGAAATGACGACCGCCGAGCCCGGGAAGCTCAGCAGCGCATCCTCGAGGGCCCTGAGCGTCTCTACATCGAGGTCGTTCGTCGGCTCGTCGAGCAGCAGCAGGTTGCCACCCGAGCGCAGGACTTTCGCGAGATGCACGCGGTTGCGCTCGCCGCCCGACAGCAGCCCAACTTTCTTTTGCTGCTCGGCGCCGCGGAAGTTGAACCGGCCGAGATATCCGCGCGACGGCGTCTCGTAGTTGCCGACTTTGAGGATGTCCTGACCGTCCGAGATCTCCTCCCAGACCGTCTTGTTCGGGTCCAGCGTGTCGCGCGACTGGTCGACGTAGGCGAGCTGCACTGAATCGCCGATGCGAATCGTGCCGGCGTCGGGTTGCTCCTGCCCGACGAGCATGCGAAACAGCGTCGTCTTGCCGGCACCATTCGGACCGATGATGCCGACGATGCCGCCTGGCGGCAGCTCGAAGGAGAGGTTCTCGAACAGCAGGCGGTCACCGAACGACTTGCTGATGCCGTCCGCCTCGACGACGAGGTCGCCGAGCCGCGGTCCAGGCGGGATATATATCTCGTTTGTCTCGTTGCGCGTCTGAAATTCCTTGGAGTTGAGCTCCTCGAAGCGCTGCAGACGCGCCTTGGCCTTGGCTTGGCGGGCCTTGGGATTGGAGCGCACCCACTCGAGCTCGGTCTTGATCGCACGCTGTCTGGCGGCTTCTTTCTTTTCCTCGATCTCGAGCCGCTGCTCCTTTTGTTCGAGCCAGGAGCTGTAATTGCCCTCCCACGGTATGCCGTAGCCGCGATCGAGCTCGAGAATCCACCCTGCGACGTTATCGAGAAAGTAGCGGTCGTGCGTGACGGCCATGACCGTGCCGGGGTACTCGGCGAGGAAACGCTCGATCCAGGCGACCGATTCGGCATCGAGATGATTCGTCGGCTCATCGAGCAGCAGCATGTCGGGCTCCGACAGCAGCAACCGACAAAGTGCGACGCGGCGTCGCTCGCCGCCGGAGAGTTTGGCGACAGGCGCGTCCCACGGCGGCAAGCGCAGCGCATCTGCCGCGATCTCGAGCTTGCGGTCGAGCTCCCAGCCCCCGGCTGCGTCGATGGCATCTTGGAGCTTGCCCTGCTCGGCAAGGAGATTATTCATTTCCTCGTCATCCATGGGCTCGGCGAAGCGGTCGCTGATCTCGTTGAAGCGAGCGACCAGCCCGGTTATCTCGCTGACGCCTTCCTCGACGTTGCCGCGTACATCCTTAGCGTCGTCGAGCGTGGGCTCCTGCGGCAGGAAGCCTATCTTGATGCCGGGCTGAGGCCGTGCCTCGCCGTCGAAATTCTTATCGACGCCTGCCATGATTCGCAGCAGCGTGGACTTGCCGGCGCCATTGAGGCCGAGCACGCCGATCTTGGCGCCCGGGAAGAAGCTCAGGCTGATATCGCGCAGGATATGCCGCTTGGGCGGCACCACCTTGGACAGGTGGTTCGTGGTATAGATGTATTGCGCCATGCGTTCGTGTCGTCCTCGAGGAGGCGCGATTATCGATGAACGCGTGCAGCCTTACCACCCGGTTCGAGGCCTCCCACGGATCGGTCTTTCAGTATTGGGTCGAGCGAGAGAATTCGATGGCAGAGCAGGTGATCGTAATCTGCGGTGAGGAAGTCGCCGCCTATGGTTTTCCCGACAATCATCCGTTCGGGCCGGATCGGCATGATGCGTTCATGGCCGAGCTCGAGCGCTCGCCGCGAATCGGTGCCGTCATCAAGCAACGCGCGCGGCTCGCCGATCGCGGGGAGATCGAGTATTTCCACACGAGCGACTATGTCGATCTCGTCATCGAGTTATCGCAGCAGGGCTACGGCGCGCTCGATCACGGCGACACACCGGCATACCCTGGCGTCTACGAGGCAGCGGCCCATGTCGTCGGCGGTACGCTCGACGCATTGGCTGCCATCATGGACGGGCCGCACCGCAAGGCGTTCGTACCGATCGGTGGCCTGCACCACGCAGCTCGCGGCGGCGCGGCCGGGTTCTGTGTCTTTAACGATGCCGGCGTCGCAATCGAAGCAGCGATGCGTAATTACGGCCTCGAGCGCGTCGCCTATCTGGACATCGACGCCCATCACGGCGATGGCGTCTTCTACGGTTTCGAGGAGGACCCGCGTGCACTGTTCGCGGATATCCACGAGGACGGTCGCTATCTCTATCCGGGTACGGGCAGCCGCAGCGAGACCGGCCGCGGCCCCGCTGCCGGAACGAAGCTCAATATTCCGATGGCGCCGGGTTCCGGCGACGCGCAATTCATGGATGCTTGGGCCGAGGTCGAGGCCTATGTCGAATCCCACGAGCCGCAGCTCATCACGCTCAATTGCGGAGCCGATTCGCTGGCCGGCGATCCGATCACGCATATGCAGTACAGCGAAGATGCCCACGGGCATGCGGCCGTACGCGTCGCCGCGCTCGCCGAGCGCTATTGCGGCGGGCGCGTGCTGGCCTGGGGCTGCGGTGGCTACAACCGGCACAATCTCGCGCGTGCCTGGACACGCGTCGTCGAGGGTCTTGCCGATCCCGAAGCCGCAAGGCGGGACTGAGCCGCCGTTAGAGATTCCGAGCTTGTCCGCGGTGCCGGAAGAGGCGTTACGGACTCCGTTCCAACGAGCAGTTTCAGTCCGTTGCGGCGCTGGCCGTTGCCGGAACCGGCTCGGGAAGGGGTGCCAGCAAGATCTCTATACGGCGGTTCAGCCGCCGTCCTTCTTCGGTGCTGTTGTCCGCTCGGGGCCTATGCTCGGAGAAGCCGGTTGCCGCCAAGCGTGTTGGATCGACGCCGATCTCCTCCTGCAATAGGCGTACGACGTTGACGGCTCGGGCAGACGACAGTTCCCAGTTGGTTGGATAGCGCTGCGCCAACCTCCCACCGATGGTCACGTAGTCCGTGTGGCCCTGAACGATGATCTGCTTGTCGGTGATGGTCTTCAGTATTTCGCCCACTCGTCTGAGGACGTCTATGCCGGCTGGCTTCAGCGCCGCTTCACCGGAGTCGAAGAGGATCTCGTTCACGAGGTCCACACGCAGGCTGTCACGCATACGTTCGACCTGGATTTGCCCGTTCAAGATCTCCATCTGCAGGACGCTGATGAACTCGTCCTGGGTCGACATCATGTCCGCAAGCTCCGCTTCTCGCTCTCGTACCTGGGCTTCGAGCACGGCGCTGGTCTGCCTGAGTTCCTCGAGGATTCCCTCGAGATCGTCGACGCGCTCGCGCGCCTCTGCAAAATTCCTGGCGAGCTCGCTGGCCTCCAGTCTTGCGGTATCGGCCGCCTCGTTTGCCGCAGCCGCCGCGAGGTTTGCCTGGATGAGTGCGTTTCGCTGTGGCGCATAGGCGAAGTAATAAAGAGCGCCGATCAGCAACGCAACGACGACACCGAGCGAGGCCAGGACCGAGCCCTGGGGCATTTTCGAGACTCGTGACTCTGTCATTTTACCTCCCATCCGAGGCGGATGCGGTCTGTGGATGCTCGGCGACTTGCGCGAGTTCGCAAAGACTGCGTCAGGTTTCGGGGCGATCTCGGCTAATGTGACTGATCGATCGCGCCCGTGCTCGCCCGACTGTCGCGGGATCTCCGAGATTACGCGCAGGCTAACCCAGCCTTGCGAGTCAAGCAACGTCGAGTGCCTGTGCCGATCGCGGTGGGCGTGGCCCGTCGGAGGCGGTTACAATGCAGCCGCCGGAAGCCGGTCGGTTTCCTCCACTCCACGTTTCAGGACCTGCAACGCATGTTTACGGATGCCTATCAGATCAAGGGCTTTGACGACGAGCTGTTCGCTGCGCTCGAGAGCGAGGTCCGCCGCCAGGAAGATCACGTCGAGCTCATCGCCTCGGAGAATTACGCGAGCCCCCGTGTGCTCGAGGCGCAGGGCTCGGTACTGCCGAACAAGTACGCCGAAGGCT
>JAOTTJ010000169.1 GCA_029864465.1 Gammaproteobacteria bacterium
CTCGAGACGATCTGGACGAACGTTGGGGAGAAGGGCAATTTCCCGCTCAAGGACAATCACACGCAATGGCCTGGTGGCGGTCATCGCGGTGATCCGATTTTCGACGCGTTCATCAAGACGCAGGTGCAGTTCGCAGGCGAGAGCACGACGATGGCACGCTACGCAACGATGGAGTTGCTCGACACGATCGGTCAGCCTGTAATCCTGCTCACGCATTCGCAGGGCGGCGGCGTTGGTTGGGGTGTGGCCGATGGGCGGCCCGATCTCGTTCATGCGATCGTTACGATCGAGCCAGGCGGCCCGCAGATCAGTCCGGTCGACACCGCGAACGTGGCTTATCGCGATCGCATCGGTAACGCGTGGGGACCGACGAATTACCCGTTGACCTACGATCCGCCAGTCAACGATCCCTCCGAGCTCTCGGTATATCTCGAGGAGGAGGCCGATCAGCCTGGTGAAGTTCCGTGCTATCTGCAGGAAGCGCCTGCGCGTCGGCTCGTGAATTTTGCCGACATTCCGGTGCTGGCGATTTCCGCTGACGGCACTTACCACCGCGTATTCGACGCCTGTATCCCGAAATGGATCAATCAAGCCGGCGGTAATGCCGAGTTTGTGCGGCTCGAGGACGTCGGTATCAGCGGCAATGGTCACATGATGATGCTCGAACTCAACAGCGACGACATCATCGAGTTCATCCACAACTGGATTCAAGACAACGCGAATTGACGCCGGGGCCATCGCGCGCCGTAACTGGAATTACGAAATTCAGCATGTTTTCTGGAGAGAGTTTTATGCGAAAGCAACTATCACTGTTAGCGGGTGGCGCCATTGCCATGGTCGTTGCCGTGGTGATCACGAGCGATCCGGCCGAGGCGCAGCGCCGCGGTAACAATACCTTCGCGGCCGTTCCCGGCGTCAAAGGCGGGCAAGAGCTATTCGGGCCTTACGAGGTAGATCCGAACTGGCCGCAGGACATATCGACCTTACCGGGTCACGAGGCGTGGACTTGGGGTGCGGGCCAGAGCGTTTTCGCCGAGAGCCCAGACCGTGTGTTCCTGTTGTTCCGCGGCGAGCTGCCGAACATCGAGCGTCCGCAAACGTTCGTCAAATACGATGGTAACGGTCCGGGCGTGTCTTACCCTGTCGCACAGCTGCCTTGGCGCAACGCGTCGGTCGGTCCCCGCTCGGCACTACCCGGCTCACTCGACGGTGGCGACAACGACCGAGGTGTTCACGGCCTCGATCATCGCTGGGAGCACACGCTCGTTGTCGTTAATCGCGAAGGCGAAATCATCGAGGAATGGACGCAGTGGGACAGCTTGTTCCGCAGGCCGCATTTCGTGGCGATCGACCCCTGGGACCCCGAGAAGAACGTCTGGGTCGTCGACGATTACCGTCATGCGATTTTCAAGTTCACGAACGACGGCAGTGAGCTCCTGCAGACGATCGGTGTGCCGAACGAACGCGGAAACGATGACAGTCACTTCTACCGGCCGACGTTCATGGCCTTCACCGAGGAATTCATCTTTGTCGCTGACGGTTATATCAACACGCGCGTCGTGAAATTCGACAAAGATGGCAATTTCCTGATGACCTGGGGTCAACCGGGGGAGCGGGGCGGTAACGAGACACGCCCGGGCTACATGAATAACGTCCACGGTGTCGCAGTTAACATCGAGGACGAACTCGTCTACGTGAACGATCGTGCGAACAACCGCGTGCAGGTGTTCGACTACGACGGCAATTATCAAGACGAATGGAGCTTTGGCCCCGAGCCGACCGACATACATTTGCTCTACATGGGTGACGACAATGTCCTTTGGGCGGCCGATCGCGCGACATCGAAGATCCTCGGCTACAACGCTAACGGCGAGCTGATCTACTCCTGGGGTATCTTCGGTGATTTCCCGGGAGCATTCTTCGGTGTGCATGCGATGAGCGTCGATCAGGAAGGCAATTTCTATGTGGCCGAGGTCGGTGGCGGACGCGTGCAGAAGTTCATTCCGAAAGAGGGCGCGCGGCCGGCGACGATGCTCGGCAAGCCGCATTACGCAGCTTGGGAGTAAATCGGTTCGCGACTGAGGCGTCTTAGCCTCGAAACCGCTGGGCGATGCGCCTGGCTAGGAAGACTGAAGATGAAGACAAAAGTATCCATGACGCTCAGCGCAATGCTGTTTGGGATGGCGCTGACGGCCGTTGGACTCGCGCAGGCGCAACGCGTGCCGGACGCGATTCCAATGATGTCCCTAGATAACGTTGCCTACCACGGGTTTTTCTACGCCGGTGGTGATTACGTTCGCGAGGGCGATCAGGCGACGATGGGCGGGGCGATGTACGTTGAGGTCATGGTGCCTCGCGAGATTCGTCACCCCTACCCAATCGTGCTGTTTCACGGTGCCGGTCAGACGGCTGTCGACTGGCTGCAGACGCCGGATGGCAGACCCGGATGGGCGTATGATTTTCTCGAGATGGGTTACGTCGTCTACATGGAGGACTACCCAGGGCGCGGGCGCTCGGCCTACGTGCCGAATCACGACGGGCCTCTGCGGATTCGCAACGCCCCGGATCTCGAGCAGATCTTCACGGCGTCGGCCGCGACGGCCGATTTTCCGCAGGCATCCAAGCATACGCAATGGCCTGGAACCGGGCGCATGGGCGACAAGATCTTCGACGATTTCAACAGGACCCAGGTCGAGTTCATGGGCGGGCAGGACGGCCCGGCCGTCGACGCGAACATTGCGCTGCTCGACATGATCGGCAGCCCCGTGATCATGCTGACGCATTCGCAGGGCGGAGCGTTCGGTTGGCCCGTCGCACAGGCGCGCCCGGATCTCGTCAAAGCCGTCGTTACGGTTGAACCTGCGGCGCCGCCGATTCGCGGCGTGAACACGTCTACCGTCGAGTACAACCCCGGCGGGGGTCTCGCCTATGGCGTTAGCGGTTATCCGATGAGATACGATCCGCCGATCAGCGATCCGTCCGAGCTACAGGTCGAGCTCGAGCCGCAGGCACAGGGCCCGGGTCTCGTGCCGTGTTATCGCCAGGTCGAGCCGGCCAGGCAGCTTGTCGGCTTGCAAGATATTCCCGTGCTGTTCCTGAACGGCGAGGGCGGCTACCACCGCATCTTCGATCACTGCCTTGCCGACTGGTTGAATCAGGCGGGTGTGAAGACCGAGTACGTTCGCATGGAAGAGGCCGGCATGCCGGGCAACGGCCACATGATGATGCTCGAGCTCAACAGCAAGGAGATCGCGCAGTACATTGGCAACTGGCTCGACGAGAACGTCGATTAGTCGAATCAGGATGGCGGACCCCGAGCGGGTCCGCTGTCGTATTGGTAAGCCGTTCGCGGGCTTGGCAGCGAACGAAGTCTTGCTCAATGGCGGGACTTCGCGCACGCGAACAATCCTGCAAGGAACGCGCGAGCGTGTTCCTCGGGCCGACGGGGCAATGCTGTTCCAGGAGGGGTCATGAGAAGGCTGGTATCACTGTGTTTCGCTGGGTGTCTGCTCGGCGCCGCGGGAGCGTCGGCGCAGACAGGTAGCGCTGTTCCCGGTCAGAAGGGTGGTCAGGACATGCACGGCGCCTATGACGTCGCCGATTGGCCGAAGGATATTGCGACGCTGCCAGGGCACGAGGATTGGACCTGGGGGGCAGGACAAGGGGTATTCGCCGAGAGTCCGGACCGTGTATTCGTGCTCGTTCGCGGCGAGCTACCGGCCCTGGAGCGGCCTGCTACGGTACGGCTGCCCGAGATCGGCCCGAGCATCACGTTTCCGATGAACCGAATACCCTGGCGCGATGCGACGACGGCGAGCCTGCCAGCTGCGCTCGATGGCCCGACGCGCCCGCAGACGAGCATCCGCGGCGAGCTCGGCGTCGACGTGCGCTGGGAGCACTGCATCCTCGTGTTCGATCGCGACGGTAATCTCATCGAGGACTGGACGCAGTGGGACGAAATGTTGCGGCGCCCGCACGCGGTCTATATCAATCCGTACGACCCAGACAAGCACGTCTGGATCGTCGACGACTACCGCCATTCGATCTTCAAATTCACGAACGACGGCAAAGAGCTCGTGCAAACCATCGGCACGTTCGATGAGCCTGGCGACGATCCCGATCATTTCTATCGTCCGACGTTCATGGCCTTTCGCGCCGACGGCGGCTTCTACGTCGCGGACGGCTATGCGAACGCGCGCGTCGTGCGATTCGACGCGGATGGTAACTACGTCATGGAATGGGGTCGGCGCGGCAACCCGCCCAACGAGACGCGACCGAGCTACTTCAACAACGTGCACGGTATTGCGATCGATCCGGCAACGAACCGCGTGTATGTCAACGACCGGAACAACCATCGCGTGCAGGTATTCACCGAGGATGGCGAATACCTCGACGAGTGGCGTTTCGGCGACGGTATCTCGAACATCCATCTGTTTATCATTACTGCCGACCGTTATCTCTGGGCGTTCGATCGCGGTACACACAAGATGCTCAAGTACGACCTCGACGGAAATTTCCTCTATTCGTTCGGCATGTTCGGGGGCGCCGACATTCCGGGCGGCATGTGGGGCGTGCATGGTATTGCCGTCGATCAGGAAGGTAATCTCTATCTATCCGACGTCGACCGCGGCGGCGCGCAGAAATACGTGCCCAAAGAAGGTGCCCGCCAGGAGCTCATCGTCGGCAAGCCGGTCTATTCGGCTTGGGAGTGACGACAGACAATATTCGACAATCGTTTCAGAGACAGCAGACAGGAGTGAGTCATGTCTAGACGGATTTGGATGGCCGTAACGTTCGCGGCCGGCGTGGGCGGCGCTTTGCTCGCCGGCAGCCAGATGGTGGCGGCGCAGGGCAGTTCGGCAATGCCGGTCGCAGCGGTGCCTTCGGAGCGCGGTGGTCAGGACATCTGGGGCGCGTACGTGCCCGATGCCGATTGGCCTAAGGAGATCTCGGATCTGCCGGGTCACGGCGGTTGGACCTGGGGTGCGGGGCAGAGCATCTTCGCCGAGTCGGCCGATCGCGTTTATGGTCTCATGCGCGGCGAGTTGCCGAACATCGAGCGGCCGCGGACCCAGTTTCTAAAGGATATCGCGCCGAGCCTGTCGTTCCCGATCGGCCGCTTGCCGTGGCGTGATGCGACGGCCGCGAGCCTGCCGGCTAACGGTGGCACGGGCTCATCAGCCGAAGAAGGTATCAGCGCCTGGCTCGATCGCGGGCTGGAATTCGGCGTCGATGCGCGCTGGGAACATTGCATCATGGTCTTCGACCGGGAAGGCAATATCATCGAGGAATGGACCCAGTGGGACTCGATGCTGCAGCGCCCTCATTTCGTCGCCGTGAATCCGTACGACCCGGAAAAGCATGTCTGGGTCATCGACGATCATAAGCACATCGTCCACAAATTCACGAACGACGGTAAAGAGCTCGTGCAGAGCATCGGCACCTACGGTGAGCCGGGCGATGACGAGAACCATTTCAACCGGCCGACGATGATGGACTTCCTGCCCGACGGTACGTTTTTCGTCGCTGATGGCTACAACGGCACGCGCGTCGTGAAATTCGATGCCGATGGCAACTACCTGCTCTCATGGGGCGAGCCGGGGCAGCGCGGTGGTGAGACGCGACCGGGATACTGGCACAACGTGCACGGTATTGCCGTTCACCCCGAGACCGGTCGTGTGTTCGTCAACGATCGTACGAACAAGCGCGTGCAGGTATTCGACTCCGACGGCAACTACCTCGACGAGTGGAGCTTCGGTCCCGAGCCGACGGACATCCACGATTTCACGATTACGGCCGATGGGCATCTCTGGGCGGCCGATCGCGGCACGAACAAGATGCTCAAGTACGACCTCGACGGCAATTTCCTGTATTCCTGGGGCACCTGGGGTAACTTCCCGGGCGGCATGTGGGGCGTGCACGGTATCAGCGTCGACGAGGAGCAGAACTTCTACGTGGCCGAGGTCGACAACGGGGGCTTCCAGAAGTACGTTCCCCGTGAGGGCGCTAACCCGGACATGCTCGTTGGACCACCGGTTCGCTCGGCATGGTGAGGCGGTAATCATTGTGTGACCAATTGACGGTCATGGCGAAACGGGCCCCGATGGGGCCCGTTTTTTTTTGGCGCTGCCGACAGCGCTAGTAGGCGACCGTCATCTGCCGGCCGATGTGCTGTGGATCCTCGAGCTCGTCCACGAGCGCGACGGCGAAATCCTCCATCGAGATGCGGCTCTCGCCTGAGTCGTCGCGGATCACGATGCTTCCACCGATGCGAAAAATGCCCGTGCGCTCGCCAGGACTCATCGTCAGCGCCGGGCTCGCAAACGTCCAGGGAAACTCGGTCACGTTTCTGAGCGCATCGAGTACGATGCGGTGACCGAGAATGCGCGCGCCACGTGAGCCGGTCGGTACGTCGGTCTCATCAGCTATACGAACGCCCGGGCTGGACTCCAGCGTCGTGCTGCCACCGCCAACGACGATCAGCCGCGGCGCATCGGCGCTCAGCTTGCCGAGCGCCTCGATGATGGCAAGACCGGCACGCGCCGGGAAGCTGTCGGCGGGATCGTCCGAGTTCGGGTTATTGCCCCCGATCGCACTGACGACCGCGTCGTAGCCGGGCACAAGCTCGGCAATCGAGGCTGGGTCCATGACGTCACCCTGTGCCTTCGTGTAGCGTTCGTGGGCCTCGGTGAGGCGCTC
>JAOTTJ010000170.1 GCA_029864465.1 Gammaproteobacteria bacterium
GCCCCGATCCAAGGGAAATCAACGTAATCTCAATACCGTTCTGTCTGCGCACCACATCCGTGCGTGATCAAAGCCGTCGTTCCATATCTCTGTTGCGCATGTCGACTGCTCTAGGCGGGAAAGGCAGAATGGGGCCAGGACAGCGAAATCGGTCCGGCTAAATCGCGAGCCTCAAGACATATGGCGGATTCTGTACGAAGTGGGTTGCTAGGTGCATTTCGCGTATTGATGCGGCCACTCGTAAGAATCCTTATACGAAACGGAATCACCCACAACGAACTTTCGGAGACTCTAAAGCTCGTCTATGTTGACGTCGCCGATGTGGACTTCGCGATGCCAGATCGAAAGGCTTCACAATCTCGCGTCGCGATACTGACTGGGCTTTCTAGGAAAGAAGTAGCGAAGCAGATTGCGATTCTGCAAGGACGGGAAGGTGCGCCTGAAGTAGGTAATCTGAACCGTGTTACGCGTATACTTCAAGGTTGGCATACCGATGCCGCTTATACTGGCCCTTACGGAATGCCGCGGGAGTTGCCGCTCGAGTCGGGAGACGGCGTTTGTCTCTCCGAGTTAATTCGTCGTTACTGCGATGATGCGTCGCCGCAGGCAATGATTGGCGAGCTTGTTAGAGTTGGAGTCATTGAGCAACTTCCAAGTCTTTCCTATAAGGTCCTTACGAGGGCTTATGTTCCTGAGAGCCTACACCCTGATGCCCTGGAACGATTAGGGACTGTCGTTCGAAACTTCGTCAATACAATCGACTACAACATGGAGACGGACACTCCGGCCACGAGTCGTTTCGAGAGGGTCGTCGTGACGGACAACGGGTTGCGGGAAGATTTGTTGCCAGTGTTCGATCGTCTTCTAAGGATCAAAGGCCAGCAGCTTCTTGTGGAACTCGACAATTGGCTCAGCTCGCAAGAAAGCGATGCGCCGCCGGTCGATGAACACACGAAGACGATTCGCACCGGGGTCGGAATCTATCACTTTACTGAGGAGGAAGATTAATAAGCCTGTTCCCTTCCTCCGGCTAGCTATCTGTCTTCAACTAACGCGTTTGCCCTCAGCGCTTCTAGGTAACTCTCAACCTTCTGTTGCTCAACGAGCTGGGTCACGTCGGCACGTACGGCGTCGAGACCCGGTGCACGCGCATCTGATCGCTCCTCGAGCAAAATTACATGCCAACCGAAGCGTGTCTGCACGGGCATGTCGGAGAATGCTCCTGGTTCCATCGCTCTAACGGCGGCGGCGAAAGGGGGGACCATTCGGTCGGCCTCGAACCACCCCAGATCTCCGCCGTTCGGACCAGACGGACCTGTCGAGCGTGTACGTGCGAGTTCCTGAAAATCTGCGCCCTGTTGAAGCTCTGCAATGATGCTGTTTGCTTCCTCTTCGGCTTCTACGAGAATGTGACGCGCCCTGTACTGAGCTCCTGCGAACTGCTCAAGGTTCGCTTCGTACGCCGCTTGCAGTTCGGCCTCTGTCGCTGGGTTGTCTTGCAGGTGCGCGGTGATCTGGCGGCGCGCAATCAGCTGAAGTCGCTGAAGCTCGATCTCGGCAAGAAATTCGCTATCTGACAACGTGTCACCCGCCTCCGCCGCATTGGTGATGAGGCGCAGTTGAATGAGTTCCTCCAGGAGACCATCGCGTTCCTCCGCGGAGAGATCCGCCGACTCTTTTTGTGCTCTGGAGCGAGCGTAGTACGCCAGCATCGGCTCGGAGATCGCTTGGCCGTCCACACTAACGATCACGTCACCGAGGTCGACGGCTGACATAGCTGGCTCGTCAGCAGCGCAGCCTGCCAGTAGAACAGCGACGACGGCCAGTAGGCTAGTTGACGGCTTTTTCATGAGAATCCTTTGTTGGTTCGGTTTGCTTTTCGGTTTCCGGAGGTGAAGCGGATACGCTGAGCGCGTGAATATCGTTGCGCATCATATCGCCGAGCGCTTCGAAAACCATTCTGTGTCTATCAATCGTCCGCGTTCCGGCGAAGGAGGCCGAGACGATTGTGACTGAGAAATGGCCTTTACCGCTCCTCGCGCCAACGTGGCCTGCGTGGAGGTGGCTATCATCCGTGATTTCCAGCTGAAGCGGGGAGAACGCAGCTTCCAGCCGCGACCGGATCTCTGCGACCCGTTCAGAGGTCATGGCTGGCGTCCGCAGACGGCCTGTAGTTCGCTCGAGTACATCGGTTAGTCAGCGCCTTCGCGTTGCTCTTGGCCACTGGTTTTCGCGGCTATCCAGATCGCCTGAACGACGACCATGGCGAGCGTGAGGCCGAGCATGCCAAAGAGTTTGAAGTTCACCCACGTTGCCTCATCGAAGTTGTAGACGACGTAAATGTTGGCCGCACCGAGAAACGCGAAGTTGCCAACCCACATTAAATTGAGCTGGCGCCACATGTCCTGGCTGAGTTCGATCGCATGGCCCATCATTCGCTCAGTCAACGTCTTATCTCCAAAGAAGCGACTCGAGAGAAAAGCGCCCGCAAACAGTGCATTGACGATCGTGGGCTTCCATTGAATGAATATCGGGTCGCGTACGGCTAATGTTATGCCACCAAAGACGGCAACGAGGGCGCCAGACGTCAGTAACATCTTGTTGACGGTACCTTGTCTGAACCACTGGATCGCGATCTGGGCACCCATGGCCACCATGATCGCGCCCGTAGCGGCATACATGCCGGCGTATTTATAGGCGGCAAAGAAGACAATGATCGGGAAGAAGTCGATGAGTAGCTGCATTGGGGCGTCGCCCTAGAGTTAGCGAAGTAGTGTAGCGCAAGCGATAGGCTCACGGGAGCCAATTCCGGTTAAAATCAACTCATTATGGCTCAGTTCCTCTCGATTCATCCGGACAATCCGCAGGGGCGGCTGTTGGAGACCGTCGGTGAAATCTTGCGAAACGGTGGATTGATCGTGTACCCGACCGACTCCTGCTACGCCCTGGGCTGTCAGGTTGGCGACAAGGCTGCTACTGATAGAATCCGTAGGATCCGCGCGACTGGGAAGGATCACAATTTCACGCTTGTTTGTCGCGACCTCTCCGAGCTAGCCATCTATGCGAATGTCGACAACTCAGCCTATCGGCTCCTTCGGGCGCTGACGCCGGGCCCTTACACGTTCATTCTTCGGGCTACGAGTGAGGTGCCAAAGCGCCTCCAGCATCCCAAGCGTCGCACGATCGGCCTTAGGGTTCCCGACAACGCCATTGCGCAAGGGATTCTAGAGGCCTTGGATGCACCGATCATGAGCTCGACGCTGGTTTTTCCGGGCGAGGATCTGCCAATGACCGACGCGACCGAGATACGTGAGCGTCTGGAGCGTGAGGTGGACGCTGTCGTCGACGGCGGGTCGTGCGGCTTCGAGCCGACCACGGTGCTCGATCTCACCGGCGGGGAGATCGTCGTACGTCGGAAGGGGAAGGGAGAGATCGCTTTTCTCGAGGAGTGACGGGTCCGCAGGCATGTTATGAACGGCGTATAATGCGCCGATGCCAGACATGGATATCGAGAGCTTTCTCCGGCTCCTCTCCGTCATCCTCATTCCCGTGCTATTCGCTATCACGGTGCACGAGGTCGCGCATGGCTGGGTCGCTCGTCAGCTCGGTGACCCGACTGCTGAGCGGGCTGGCCGTCTTACGCTGAACCCGATTAGTCACATCGACCCGGTCGGCACCGTTGTCGTTCCGTTGATGCTGCTGCTGTTCAGTGGCGGGCAGATGGTCTTCGGTTGGGCGAAGCCCGTCCCGGTGGCTTTTCACAACCTGAGGAACCCTCGCCGGGATATGATCCTCGTCGCCGCGGCAGGCCCGGCCTCCAATCTAATTATGGCCACAATCTGGGCAGTGCTCGCAGCGTTCGAAAGCACGTTCATCGGGCTTCAGGGCGCGCCGGAGGCATGGTTCCAAGGCCTCTGCGTTACGGGTATCCTCATCAATGTGGTGTTGGCGGTTTTCAACCTCTTGCCCGTGCCTCCTCTAGACGGCGGTCGAGTGCTTGCCGGGTTGCTGCCGCCGGATATGGCGACGCTGCTGCATCGGGTCGAGCCATTCGGGTTTCTCATCGTCGTCGTGCTGATGTTCACGGGCGTACTGTGGACTTTGCTCGAACCGTTTCTGTTCTTCTTTAACGACTTTTTCTGGGGCCTCGCAGGATTCGGGTAGTGACTGAACAAACACGCCCACAAGGCAAGCCCGATCTCAAGCTCGTACCGACGGCGCCACCCGTGCCGGAGGGGCCCGGTTCTCCCGCGCAGAGTGAGATGCCGTTCGCGGTCGTTTCCGGCGAACCCGTTACAGAGCTCCCGCGCGATCTCTACATTCCACCGCACGCGCTGGAGGTATTTCTCGAGGCGTTCGAGGGGCCGCTCGATCTGCTGCTTTATCTCATCCGGCGCCAGAATCTGGACATCCTCAATATTCCGATCGCCGAGATCTCCAAGCAGTACGTGCACTACATCGAGCTCATGCACGAAATACAGTTTGAGTTGGCGGGCGAGTATCTCGTCATGGCCGCAACACTTGCCGAGATTAAATCGCGCATGCTCCTTCCGAGGAGCAGTGAAGATGAGGATGGAGAGGAGGAGGATCCGCGTGCCGAGCTTGTCCGCCGCCTACAGGAGTACGAGCGCTTCAAGCAAGCTGCTGCCGACATCGACGCATTAGAGCGCCTCGAGCGCGACGTCACGTCAGTAGCTGCCGAAGTGGAGGAGCGCAAGGTCGTCACGAAGCTCCCCGACATCACGCTCAAAGAATTGTTGCTCGCATTCAAAGATGCGATGGAACGTTCAGACATGTTCGCGCATCATCACATCCAGCGCGAGGCGTTATCTGTACGCGAGCGCATGACGGAGGTGCTCGTAAGGCTTCGTGGAGAACGTTTTGTCGATTTCGCCGGCTTATTCGACCCGACAGAAGGGCGTATGGGCGTTACCGTGACGTTTCTGGCCATTCTCGAGCTACTGAAGGAGTCACTTATCAACGTGGTGCAGAGCGAGGCATTCGGTCCGATTCATGTCGCAGCGGCCGAGAGAGAAACCACCGATGCGCGACCCGAGTCCTTATGAGTAACGGCCATGGAACTTAATGAGATTAAATTCGTCCTCGAAGCTGCCTTGCTGGCCGCAGGTAAACCACTGAGCCTCGAACGGCTCGGCGAACTTTTCGGCCGCCGCGGCGCGCCTGATCGCGACACGCTCAGAGCGGCGCTGTCGGCGTTGGCCGATGACTATGAGGATCGCGGGATCGAGGTAAAAGAAGTCGCAAGTGGTTACCGCATCCAAGTGCGCAATCGCATGAACGACTGGCTCCTGCCGCTCTGGGAAGAGCGCGCGCCGCGGTACAGCAGAGCATTACTCGAAACGCTGGCGCTGGTCGCGTATCGTCAGCCGATCACCCGCGGTGAGATCGAAGAGGTTCGCGGCGTAGCGGTGACGACGAACATCGTTCGTACGCTCCTCGAGCGTAATTGGGTTCGTGTCGTCGGCCACAGAGACGTGCCAGGGCGGCCAGCGATGTTCGGTACGACGCGTGAGTTTCTCGACTACTTCGGCTTAAAGAAGCTCGACGATTTGCCGCCGTTGTCAGAGATCGGCGATCTCGTCGGACTCGAGCCGGAGCTCGGTCTTCCGGAGGTAACGCCGCAGGTCGACCTCGTCGAGGCGCTCGACGAAGAAGACTTCGAACAACAGCAGGTTGCCGATGAGTCCAGCGCGGCGGATGACGCAGAAGAGCTGACGGCCCCATCCGATGATAACGTCGTGCCAATTTCGCGCACGGAGTCGAGCGCCTAGCACGACCTCCAGAGCACGGCTGAGCGCTCGTGTATATGGTCTCCTACTGTGGCTGAGCGCGTCCAAAAGGTCTTGGCGAACGCGGGTGTCGGATCGCGGCGCCAGATCGAGGGCTGGATTAAACAAGGGCGCATCATTGTCGATGGCAAGCCGGCCCAGCTCGGCGACCGCCTCTCCGGTAACGAGAAGATTTTCGTTGACGGGCGCCCACTGCGCTTGCCGACTGCCAAACGGCAGCGGCAGTTCTTCCTCGCTTACCACAAGCCGGCCGGAGAGATCACGAGCCGTGATGATCCCGAGGGTCGCGCGACGATCTTCGACAACATTCGCCCCCCGCCGCATGGGCGCTGGATCACGGTTGGGCGTTTGGATATCAGCACATCGGGTCTGTTATTACTCACGACGGACGGCGAGCTTGCACATCGGCTGATGCACCCGAGCTACGAGATCTCCCGTGCGTATGCCGTGCGTTTGTATGGAGCGCTAACGAGCGAACAGCGGCTGGAGCTTTTGAGCGGCGTCATGCTCGATGACGGCAGTGCGCGTTTCGACGAGATCAGCGACGAAGGTGGTACGGGCGCGAACACGTGGTATCGCGTCACGCTGCGCGAAGGGCGCAACCGAGAGGTCCGACGAATTTTCGAGGCGATCGGCATACGGGTCAGCCGCCTCATGCGCGTCGGTTACGGGCCCGTCAGCCTCGGACGGTTGCGACGTGGCGAGACACGCCGACTGTCGAACGAGGAGCTCGAAGGGCTGTACGCCGCGGTCGGCTTGAAGACGACGGGCGGTAGTCCTTAGACGGTGTTTGCGGACGTCTTCGAGCGCCTGCGCGAACAGCATGGCCCGCAGGAAGGTTGGTGGCCCGCTGATAGCCGTTTCGAAGTCATGGTCGGAGCTTTGCTT
>JAOTTJ010000011.1 GCA_029864465.1 Gammaproteobacteria bacterium
TCGAGCTGGCCGAGGCCTGCATACGGCTTGCGGAGGCCAAGGCATGACGCAGCCGATGGGCAAGACACGCACGATTCACTTCGTCGGTATCGGCGGTGTTGGGATGGGCGGTATCGCGGAGGTCTTATTGAATCTCGGCTACGTCGTGCAGGGATCCGACATCAAAGGCAACAAAGTGACCTCGCGCCTGACCGGGCTCGGCGCCGAGATCAGTCTCGGGCACCGGTCCGGCAATCTGGGCGAGGCCGATGTCGTCGTCGTCTCGAGCGCAATCGCCTCGAGCAACCCAGAGGTGGTCGAGGCGAAGCGGCGTCGCATCCCGGTCATCCAACGCGCCGAGATGCTCGCCGAGCTCATGCGATTCCGCTACGGCGTCGCCGTGGCCGGCACGCACGGCAAGACGACGACGACGAGTCTGATCGCGAGCGTGCTCGCCGAGGGCGGACTCGATCCGACGTTCGTGATCGGTGGCCGCCTGGCGAGCGCCGATGCGAATGCACGGCTCGGCTCGGGGCTCTATCTCGTGGCCGAGGCCGATGAAAGCGACGCGTCGTTTCTACACTTACAGCCAATGCTCGCCGTCGTGACGAACATCGATGCGGATCATCTGTCGAGCTACGAAGGCGAGCTCGGTCGCCTGAAGCAGGGGTTCACCGAGTTTTTGCACAATCTGCCGTTTTATGGGCTGGCGGTGATGTGCCGCGACGATCCGAGCACGGCCGAGCTCATTGCGGACCTCGGACGGCGAGTGATGAGCTACGGGTCCTCCGGTCGTGCCGATGTGCGTGTGAGCGATATCGAGCCGGATGGACTCGCGAGTAATTTCGTCGTGCACCGCGAGGGTCGCGAGCCCTTACCGCTGCGCGTCAATCTGCCCGGTCGCCACAATGTGCTCAATGCGCTCGCGGCCGTGGCCGTCGCGCAGGAGCTCGGCATAGAGGATGCGGCCGTGCAGCGTGCGCTCGCAGAATTTACCGGCATCGATCGCAGATTCCAGGTGCTCGGCACAATCACGACGGCGGTGGGTCGCGTGACCTTTGTCGATGACTACGGCCATCATCCGACGGAGATCGCCGCAACGATCGCGGCCGCGCGCGACGCTTGGCCGGATCGGCGCCTCGTGGCGGCGTTTCAGCCGCACCGTTATACGCGCACCCACGAGCTCATCGACGACTTCGCGCAGGTGCTGTCCGACGTCGACATATTGTTGCTGACCGAGGTCTACGCGGCCGGCGAGGAGCCGATTGCAGGTGCGGACGGCAAGGCCTTGGCCCGGGCCGTGCGCACGCGTGGCGCCGTCGAGCCGATCTTCGTCGAGGGCATCGACGATCTGTCGGCTGCACTCGCGAACGTTCTGCGCGATGACGATGTCGTGTTGACGCTCGGTGCGGGCAGCATCGGCGGTATTGCATCGACACTGCCGGAGAGCTTGGCAGTCAAGGGACCCGTAGGTGTCAATCAGTGAGCGCGGCTGTGGATAGAGGTGAGGACGCAGTGTCCGAGGTGCTGACCGACGAGCCGTTGAGCTCGCACACGTCCTGGCGGGTAGGCGGCCCGGCGGAGCTTTTCTGCAGGCCGCGCAGTGTCGCGGCGATGGCCGAGTTCTTGCACACATTGCCGCCGGACATGCCCGTGTACTGGATCGGGCTCGGCTCCAATCTGCTCGTGCGCGACGGCGGCATCCGCGGTGCGGTGATTTCGACGGTGGAGCTGGAACGGGTGATCGAACGCCTCGACGCAACGCGCATTCGCGCCAGTGCCGGCGTCCGATGCACGACGTTTGCGCGTCACTGCGTGCGTCTGAAGCTCGGCCCGGCAGCGTTCTTCGCAGGGATTCCCGGAACGCTCGGCGGAGCCCTTGCAATGAACGCTGGCGCGTACGGCGGAGAGACTTGGAACAACGTCGAGTGCGTGGAGACCATCGACCGTCAGGGAGTAGCGCACGAGCGCAACCGAGACGCGTACTCGATCGGCTACCGTTCCGTTAGCGGTCCCGAGCCGGAGTGGTTCACGGCCGCAACGTTTCGGTTCGCGCCGGACGAGCAAGCCGACATGAGTGACATCGGGCTCATGGTGAAGCAGCGCGGCGAGTCGCAACCGATCGGCAAGCCTTCCTGCGGGTCCGTGTTCCGCAATCCGCAGGGCGATTTTGCCGGGCGGCTCATCGAGGCCGCGGGCCTGAAAGGTAGGCGGATCGGTGGGGCGAGCGTGTCCGATAAGCACGCGAACTTCATCATCAACGAAGGGGATGCGAGCGCCGCCGACATCGAGGCGCTCATCGAGCATGTCCGCACCGAGGTCCGAGCGCACAGTGGCGTGGAGCTCGAGTGCGAAGTCCGGATCGTCGGGGAGCCCAGTGAAGCGGGAGGACAGAGATGAAGAAATCTCGCACGAACCGGCGAAAGGCCGAGCCGCGGCAGATAAAGATCCCGCGCATCAAGATCAACGTGCGTTGGCTCGTCGTGCCGCCGGCTGCGCTCGGCGCGCTCGCGGCCGCCTACATCGGTGCACAGGCGGCGCTGAGTCTGCCAGTCACGACGCTCGAGCTGTCCGGAACTTTTCAGCGTTTGTCGCCGCTGCAAGTAGAGGCTGCCGTCGCGGGCACTCTCGATCGCGGCTTCCTCGGGTTGGATCTGCGTCGTGTCGAGCGCGAGATCGAGTCGCTCGACTGGGTCGACACGGCCAAGCTCGCCCGGAAATGGCCGGATACGTTGGCCGTGCGCATCGTCGAGCATCAGGCTGCCGCACGTTGGGGTGAGCGTGGTCTGCTCAATGCGCGCGGTGAACTGTTCACGGACGATCTCCGCTACCAGCTACCCGAGCTGCCAGTGTTATCCGGTCCGTCGGGCAGCGAGCATGAGGTCGCCGAGCGTTATCTCGTGCTGCGTGACCGCCTCGCGGCAGCGAACCTCGGGCTGGCCGGCTTGGCGATGGACGAACGCGGCGCGTGGCGTATCGATCTCGACGGCGGCCAGCGGATCCGGCTCGGTAAACGCAACGTCGGAGACCGACTCGACCGATTCTTCGCATTCGTCCTGCCGGCACTCGCCGGTGAGCTCGACCGCGTGCGGTACGTGGACATGCGCTACACAAACGGTTTTGCGGTCGCGTGGATCGATGAGCTGGAGCTATCGCGCGCAGGCTCGAGCGAGGTAATCGGTGGTGCCTAAGAAGGACGAACGCAAGCTGCTCGTGGGGCTGGACATCGGCACGTCCAAGGTCGTCGCCGTTGTCGGCGAACTATCCCCCGAGGGTGCGCTCGAGGTCATCGGTATCGGCTCGCATCCGTCACGCGGTCTCAAGCGCGGCGTCGTGGTCAACATCGAATCGACAGTCCAGTCGATTCAGCGTGCTGTCGAGGAAGCCGAACTCATGGCTGGCTGTGAGATCAACACCGTTTTCACGGGTATCGCAGGCAGCCACATTCGCAGCCTGAACTCGCACGGCATTGTCGCGATCCGCGAGAAAGAGGTCAGCTCGAGCGACGTCGACCGCGTTATCGACGCAGCGCGTGCCGTAGCAATTCCGGCCGACCAGCGCATTCTTCACGTGCTGCCGCAGGAATTCGTCATCGATAACCAGGAAGGCATTCGCGAGCCCGTCGGTATGTCGGGCGTGCGTCTGGAAGCCAAGGTCCATCTCGTCACGGGTGCCGTGAGTGCGGCTCAGAATATCGTCAAGTGCGTGCAACGCTGCGGGCTCGACGTCGAGGACATCGTGCTCGAGCAGCTTGCATCGAGCTATTCCGTATTGACCGACGACGAGAAAGAGCTGGGTATCTGTCTCGTGGACATGGGCGGCGGCACGACCGACATCGCCGTGTTCTGCGGCGGCGCGATTCAACATACGGCTGTGATACCGATCGCGGGTGACCAGGTCACGAACGACATCGCCGTCAGCCTGCGCACGCCAACGCAGTATGCTGAAGAGATCAAGATCAAGTATGCGTGTGCGCTGTCACAGCTTGCCAATCCCGACGAGACGATCGAGGTGCCGAGCGTTGGAGATCGCCCGCCACGCCGGCTCGCTAGACAGACGCTGGCCGAGGTCGTCGAGCCGCGCTACGAAGAGCTGTTCGCGCTCGTGCGCGACGAGCTCCGGCGCTCGGGCTTCGAAGAGCTCATTGCCGCGGGTGTCGTTCTCACGGGCGGCAGCTCGAAGATGGAAGGTGCGGTGGAGCTTGCCGAGGAAATCTTTCATACACCGGTTCGTCTAGGCATACCGCAATACGTCGAGGGCCTCTTCGACGTCGTACGTAACCCGATTCACGCGACAGGTGTGGGCCTGCTGCTCTACGGCAAAGCGGCCTCAAAGGCCCGAGCCGATGCGGCGGGGAGCCGCAGCGGCTTATTCAGCGCATTCGAGCGAATGAAGGCTTGGTTTCAGGGAAATTTTTGAGAGTTCAGGCTAAGGAGTCCGACAATGTTCGAGTTAATGGATGGCTACAGCGAAACCGCGATCATCAAGGTCATGGGAGTCGGCGGCGGGGGCGGAAACGCCGTTGGGCACATGATTACCTCGGGAATCGAGGGCGTGGATTTTATCTGCGCGAATACCGATGCGCAGGCGCTTAAGAATGCACGCGTGAAGACGGGGTTGCAGATCGGCTGCAACATTACCAAGGGGCTGGGCGCCGGCGCCAATCCGGAGGTCGGGCGCCAGGCCGCGATGGAGGATCGCGACCGGATCCAGGAGATTATCTCGGGCGCAGACATGCTGTTCCTCACGGCAGGCCTCGGTGGCGGCACGGGCACGGGTGCCGCACCTGTCATCGCGCAGCTCGCCAAGGAGCTCGGTGTGCTCACGGTCGCGGTCGTGACCAAACCGTTCGAGATGGAGGGCAGCAAGCGCATGCGGGTAGCGGACCAAGGCATCGCTGAGCTGGCTCGCTATGTCGACTCGCTCATCACGATTCCGAACGAGAAGCTGCTGAGCGTGCTCGGCCCGGAAACGACGCTGCTCGACGCCTTCAAGGCTGCCAATCAGGTGCTCCAGGGTGCCGTGCAGGGAATTGCCGAGCTCATCACGTGTCCAGGCCTCATTAATGTCGATTTCGCCGACGTGCGAACGGTCATGGCCGAGATGGGCATGGCGATGATGGGCTCTGGTACGGCCAGCGGCGAAGGCCGTGCGCGCGAGGCCGCCGAAGCCGCGATCTCGAGCCCGCTGCTCGAGGACATCAATCTTGCCGGAGCCAACGGCGTGCTGGTCAACGTGACGGCCGGCATGGACCTGGCGATCGGTGAGTTTCAGGAGGTCGGTGAGACCGTCAAGCAGTTCGCCTCGGATGAGGCAACCGTCGTTGTCGGCACCGTCATCGATCCTGACATGGCCCATGAGATTCGTGTCACGGTCGTGGCCACGGGTCTTGGCCAGCCACTGGCGCAGGCCGAGCGTCCGGTCAAGGTTGTACGGCGAACGGTGGCCGGTGAGCCGAACTATGCGGATCTCGATCGCCCGACCGTGCATCGCAGGCGGGCTGTCGGCGATGATGTGACGGGCCTCGGCGAGGACTTCGAGGAACTGCTGGATGTGCCTGCATTCCTGCGCCGCCAGGCGGACTGAGTCAGGCGTGCGCTGCGCCCTTGCTGGGTTGAGCGGCGCCATGCTAACGTGCGCGCCGTTTCTTCGGAACTCGACGGCGCCGTGACCTCGACGAGCTCGCGGTGGTAGGCTACCCGCAAGGCAAGCATGTTAAAGCAGCGTACGCTTAAGGAATCGATTCGGGCCACGGGCATCGGCCTGCACGGTGGCGCGAAGGTCTATATGACGCTGCGCCCGGCGCCGCCCAACTCAGGGATAGTCTTTCGCCGTATCGATCTCGACACGCCTGTCGACGTGCCGGCGGACGCGCTCAATGTGACCCAGACGACGCTGGGCACGACGCTCGAGACGCAAGGCGTCAAGGTCGCCACCGTGGAGCACCTGTTGTCCGCTATGGCGGGGCTCGGCATCGACAATGCTTTCGTGGACCTGACCGCTGCCGAAGTGCCGATTATGGACGGCAGCGCTGCGCCGTTCGTGTTCTTGCTGCAGTCGGCCGGCATCGAAGAGCAGAGCGCACCGAAAAAATTCATCCGCGTGCGCAAACCCGTAGAAGTGCGGGACGGCGACAAGTGGGCCAGTCTCACGCCGTACAACGGTTTCAAGGTCAACTTCGAGATCGATTTCGATCACCCGGTGTTGCGTAAGCATCGCCAGACTGCGAGTCTCGATTTCTCGACGACGGCGTTCCTCAAAGAGATCAGCCGCGCGCGAACATTCGGATTTCTCCGTGATCTCGAGACGCTACGAGAGCGCGACCTCACGCTCGGCGGTAGTCTCGACAATGCCATCGTCATGGATGAGTACCGCGTGCTCAACGAGGATGGTCTACGTTTCCGCGACGAGTTCGTTCGTCACAAGATTCTCGATGCCGTCGGTGACCTTTATTTGCTCGGTTGTTGCCTGATCGGGGAGTTCACCGGGTTCAAATCCGGTCACTACCTCAATAACTGCCTGCTCAGGGCCGTGCTCGCCGACCAAGCCTGCTACGAGGAAGTGGAATTCGAGGACCGGCAGCGCTCGCCGGTCTCCTATCAGGTCGTCGCGCCCATCTAGCACGCGCATCGCCCCCTGGTACCGTCGTGTACGGGCTACCCCTGCGGCTGCACCTTGACCTTGACGCGCTGCCCACCGAACTGCTCGGCGTGGTAGCGCATGCGCGCTGCCCAAACCGAGGCATCCATCGTCAGCACGAGCTCACCAGTGGGTGTCGTGCCGGCAGAGACGAGATGCGGGGCCATTTCCGCCGGTAGCAGTGCGCGGATCTCGGACGTCAGGTCGCGCCGGCGCCGGGCTTCAGCAGCGAGTGCACCGAGCTCGCCACCTCCAAGCAGGCTCGCGAGCGATCTCGGCGGCTTCGTTGGAGGCTTGGGCGACATATTAATGAGACGGACGTCAACGTTTTGGGGCAAAAAGCTTGAGGAAACACGGGTTTGGCGGCATTCTTAGTGTTCTCGAAAAGGGCAAACCGCCTCAAAGGGCGGGACGCAAAGCTACCGGTCTACGGGCATGGTTCCTACGACGGCGGGGTTACCGAGTGTCATTTTACGTAATAAGCTATACTCAAAAAATCCGCGCCGGCCTTGCCGAGCGGCGGGCCTATAACGATTCCGATAATACTCGGGCTAAGGGCGGAAATTCATGGAGTTGATCCTTCTATCGAAGGGTAAGGGCCACCTTGGGCATGTTCGTCTCGGGGCCCGGCACGTGTGGGTCAGTATCGTAGCGCTGGCATTCGTGCTTTGCAGCGGTCTTTTCTTTGCAGGTTTTCAGGCAGCTTCCCATTTCGGCGCCGCCAATCCCCAAACGCAAGTCGACGTCTGGCGAAACGATCTCGAGCAGCAGCACGCCGTGCTCGAGGCGACTCGTGAGACGGTCGCACAGAATCTCGACGCGCTTGCGCTGCGCCTCGGCCAGATGAACGCCCGCGTGCTTCGGCTCGATGCGCTCGGTCAGCGGCTCACGCAAATGGCCGATCTCGACGACGGCGAGTTCGACTTTTCGAGCCTGCCTTCGCTGGGTGGCCCTGAAGAGCCGCTCGCGATTGCTGAGACAGATCAGATGTCGACGTTGCTGACGGCACTCGATCAGCTCGGCGCACAGCTCGACGATCGTCAGCAGCAGCTCAATGTGCTCGAGGATTTTCTACTGAATCGCAAGCTCAGGGATGAAGTCCATCCTGAGGGCCGCCCCGTCACGGCTGGTTACATCTCGTCGAACTTCGGCAATCGTACCGACCCCTTTACGGGCCGTGCGGCATTTCACAAGGGCGTGGATTTCGCCGGCCGAGAGGGCGCTGATGTCGTTGCCGTCGCCTCGGGTGTCGTCATCTGGTCGGGCGATCGCTACGGCTATGGCCAGATGGTCGAGATCAATCACGGCAACGGTTACGTCACGCGCTACGCGCACAATTCCGATAACCTCGTTGCTGTCGGCGACACGGTCAAGCGCGGCGAAACGATTGCGGTCATGGGTTCCACGGGGCGCGCAACCGGCCCGAATCTCCACTTCGAGGTTCTGCACAACGGCCGCGTCGTCAATCCGCTGAGCTACGTCAACCAATAATTGCGCTTTAGGCCGTAATTACGCCTTGATAGGCGGTTCTGCGGTCCCAATATCCTCTGTCTGTCCGTAGAATACGGAGCTTTAACCGCTCCGCGAGACGTCAGCTTGCTCAATTCCCTTTCCAACGCGTTCACGGGCCTCTTCGGTAGCCGCAACCAGCGCCTGCTCAAGTCTTATAGCCAACTCGTCAATCGGATCAATGCCTTCGAGCCGGAGTTCGAGGCGCTCGACGATGGCGCCATCAAGACGCGCTCCGCGGAGCTCAGGCAGCGAGTTCAGGCCGGCACCAGCGTCGATGAGGCACTGCCCGAGGCGTTCGCGCTCGTGCGCGAGGCGGCTAGGCGCACGCTCAGCATGCGGCACTTCGACGTGCAGCTCATCGGTGGCATTGCGTTGCACGAAGGTAAGATCTCCGAGATGCGCACGGGTGAGGGTAAGACGCTCGTCGCGACACTACCCGCCTATCTCAACGCGTTGACGGGCGACGGTGTGCACATTGTTACGGTTAACGAGTACCTCGCCCAGCGGGACGCTGAGTGGATGAGGCCCGTCTACGAGTTTCTCGGGCTCGAGGTTGGCGTCATCAAGAGTGGACAGACGCCGCCCGAAAAACGCGCCATGTATTCGGCTGACATCACCTACGGCACAAACAATGAGTTCGGTTTCGACTATTTGCGCGACAATCTCGCGTTCCGTTTAGAAGATCAGGTGCAAAAGCGCCTCGCCTACGCGATCGTCGATGAGGTCGACTCGATTCTGATCGATGAAGCGCGTACGCCGCTGATCATTTCCGGTCGCTCCGAGGAGAGCACGGAGCTCTACGTTCAGATCAACCGATTGATACCTTCCTTGAACGTCTATGCGCCGCCCGCTGGTGCGGCGGACGCTGACATCAAGGCGACGCGGGTGAGCGTACGCGATACTGACGGTTCGGATCTCGGCGAGTTCGGCATCGAAGATGCCCTGACGCTAGCTGCGCAGAAGGGCGGGCATCTCATCGAGACCGACGCACTCGCGCGACCGGCACAATGCCAGCTTGTCGAGCCCGGTGACTATACGGTCGACGAGAAATCCAAGCAGGCGCATCTGACTGAGGAAGGGCACGATCGCGCCGAGGAGCTACTGCTCAAGGCCAAGCTCATCGGTGCCGGCCAGAGTCTCTACGATCCGGCCAATATTCGCCTGATGCACCATCTCAATGCTGCCCTGCGTGCCCACGCGCTGTTCAAGCGAGAGGTGGATTACATCATTAACGAAGGCGAGATCGTCATCGTGGATGAGTTCACGGGTCGCACGATGCCGGGCCGGCGCTGGTCGGACGGGTTACATCAAGCTATCGAGGCCAAGGAAGGGGTGCGCGTCAAAGAGGAAAACCAGACGGTCGCCTCGATCACGTTTCAGAATTACTTCCGTCTCTACGGCAAGCTGGCCGGCATGACGGGCACGGCCGACACGGAGGCCTACGAGTTTCAGCAGATCTACGGTCTGGAGGTCGTCGTCATCCCGACGCACATGCCGATGGTTCGCGACGATGCGGCCGATCTCGTCTATCTAACTCAGAAAGATAAATTCGAAGCGCTCATCGAGGACATTCAGGATTGTCACGACCGCGGTCAGCCCGTGCTCGTCGGCACGACTTCGATCGAGACCTCCGAGTTTCTCTCGGGGCTGCTCAAGAAGGCTGCAATCAAGCACCAGGTGCTCAACGCGAAGTACCACGAGAGCGAGGCCGAGATCATCGTCCAGGCCGGGCGCCCCGGCACCGTGACGATCGCGACGAATATGGCCGGCCGCGGCACGGATATCGTGCTCGGTGGCAATGTCGAAGCCGAGCTCAAGGCGCTCGGTGATATCGGAGAAGCCGAGCTGGCGAGGCTCAGAGCGGAATGGGCTGAACGTCACGAGACCGTCATCAATGCCGGCGGATTGCATATTATCGGCACCGAGCGACACGAGTCGCGGCGTATCGACAACCAGCTGCGCGGGCGTTCGGGACGCCAGGGCGATCCGGGTTCGAGCCGTTTCTATCTCTCGATGGAAGACAACCTCATGCGGATCTTCGGCGATCCCGAGCGCACGAAACGGCTGCTGTCACGCGCTGGCATGAAAGAGGGCGAGGCCATCGAGAGCCGTCTCTTGTCCCGCCAGATCGAGCGTGCACAGCGCAAAGTCGAGGCGCATAACTTCGATATTCGCAAGCAACTGCTCGAATACGACGACGTCGCCAACGACCAGCGCAAAGTCATCTATCAGCAGCGCTCCGAGCTCATGGAAGCCGCAGAGATCGGCGACGCGATCGAAGGCATACGCGCTGAGGTCGTTAATACCGTGATTGACGACTACATTCCACCGCAGAGCGTCGAGGAGCTGTGGGACAAGCATGGGCTCACGCAGGCAATCGAGCGGGAGTTTGCCGTGCATGTCGACGTTGCGCAGCTCGTCGAGGACGATCCGGAGCTCGACGAGCAAGGGGTGCGCGACAAGCTCTGCGATCTCATCGAGGCCGAATACGATGCGAAGGTCGCCGACGTAGGCGCACAAGTCATGCGCGGCCTCGAGAAAGCCGTGATGCTGCAGCAGCTCGACTCGAACTGGAAGGAGCATATCGCCGCCCTTGATTACCTGCGCCAGGGCATACACCTGCGCGGGTATGCGCAGCGCAATCCGAAGCAGGAGTACAAGCGCGAGGCGTTCGACATGTTCAGCGAAATGCTCGATCGCGTGAAGCACGAAACGGTCGCGATCTTATCGAAGGTGCAGATTCGCCGTCCCGAGGACGCAGCAGCGGTCGATCCCGGGCCGCGCGACCCTGGGGCAATGAGCTTCCAGCATGCTGCAGCGCCGACGCTGACCGCGGCTCCGCCACCACTTGCAGTCGGCGCTCCGGCACCGGCGCCTGGCGGCGCCCCGCTGCCTGCAGATCCGGTCGCCCCGTACGTGCGCGAGCAGCCCAAGGTCGGCCGCAACCAGCCCTGCCCTTGCGGTTCTGGCAAGAAATTCAAGCAATGCCATGGCCAGCTCCAGTGATCACGACAAGTCACGCATCGATGTCGTCGTCGCACTGATTCACGATTCGACGGGCCGAATTCTCGTAAGCCGGCGCAAACCCGGCAGCCATATGGCCGGCTATTGGGAATTTCCTGGTGGGAAACGCGCCTCGGGCGAGGCGCCTCGTGAGGCACTCGCGCGCGAGCTCGACGAGGAGCTCGGTATCTGCCTGCTTGCGGCCGAACCGTTCATGTCGCTCTACCACGATTACGCTGATCGTGACGTGGCGCTCGATGTCTGGACAGTATCGGCGTTCGATGGCGAGCCGCGTGCGCTCGAGGGTCAGCAGATCGACTGGGTCACGCCCGACGCTTTGCGTCAGATCGAGCTGCTACCAGCCGATATCGCGATAGTCGAGCGCCTCCGACAGCGGGGACGGCGACCTTGATTGCGGACGGTCGGCTTAGGCAAGACACCTATTCTGTCGTGCCGCAATCAAGGTCACTGTCCCCGCTTGCTAACCGAGCGCCAGCAGAAACTCCACGTCTCGATCGAGCTGCGCTGGACGCAGGTTGACGCCCTGCCACTGCACGAATCTCACTGTCACGCGGTGACGCCCGGCGCTGATCTCGGGGTAGTAGCCGGTACTGCGTGGAATGATCACGCGCACGAGATTCGCCTGAGTCTGGCGGTCCATATGGTGCTGATAGAGCCCTTCGGGTGCGACGTGCTCGACGGGCTCGGTGGCCTCTCGTGTGAGCCAGAGTAGCTCGGCGACGGCCTCGCAGATTGGCTCGAGCACGTTGATCCATTGTGCGAACTCTGCGACACGTTCGTCGTGGGGCAGTCGCAGCCAGTAGGCGTAATCAGGCAGATCGAAGACGCCCGTGCCGCCCGGAATGGAGCTGCGGTGCTTGATCGTATTGAGGAACTCACATTCCTTCAGCGAGTTCATGAATTGCGGACCGGAGCCCGCGATCGCAGCTTTGAGGCCGGCCACGTCGCCGAGCAGAGACTCCAGGCGGGCGTGGTCGATGCCGGGCTGGCGTGAGTAGTTGGTCAGCACTGCGGCGTGGCGCTCGAGTTCCTTGAGGACGTCGGCGCGCACGTCGCCGCGCCCGAGTATCGTCATGAGCTCGAGCAGGCTCGCGACGGCGGCGCGGGCCCCGAAACCGCGCAGATTCTCGGCGTGGTAACGCGTCTGCGCATGCAGAAATTCGATTCTGAGGAATGTGCGCATCCGCTCGGTTAGCGGTTGCTCGAACGTCACCCCATTCGGGTCAGTGGAGTGTTGGGCGAGCTCGGTGACGCTACCAGCCATGGCCCTATTCTGCGGGAGCCAACCTAGATCGGCAAACGCCGCCAACTGATTGGGGTCAGAGTAAAATTCAATCTTGCTCTGACCCCAGCTCGCTCGAAACGTCCAAGCCAATTGCAACGTTGTTCCGCGATAATCGCGTTATCACCCCCATTTTACTCTGACCCCAGTCCGTTGGCGGCCATTGCGAGGTAGCGCTCGTGCAGCGCTTTGACCTGGGCCCGCGTCGCTTCGATGCTGCCGCTATTGTCGATGACGTCGTCGGCCCGGGCCAGGCGGGTCTGCCTGTCGGTTTGCGCCGCGAGCATGGCCTGGGCTTCGCTTTCGCCGACGCCATCGCGCTGGCGCAGCCGCTCGAGCTGCTGCGCCTCAGGGCAGTCGACGACGAGGATCCGTTCGACGAGCTCGGCGAAGCCGGTTTCAAGCAACAGTGGCACGACGACGATGACATAAGGCGCCTCGAGCGAAGCGATCACCCGCAGCGTGCGCGCCCGGATCAGTGGATGCAGTATCGACTCGAGTACTTCGCGACGTTGCGGGTCGCTGAACACGATGCTGCGCAACGCGCGCCGATCGAGCTCGCCGTTCGGTAGCAGAACATCGGATCCGAATTCAGCGGCGACTGCCTCGAGGCCGGACTCGCCTGGCGCGACGACGTCGCGTGCAATGACATCGGTATCGACGACGGCTGCACCGAGCTCGGTGAATACGTCCGCCGCCGTGCTCTTGCCGCTTGCGATTCCGCCCGTGAGGCCGATTCGAAACATGCGCTAGCCAGGAGACCTCATCGGGTCAAAAGAAACTCGCTACGTAGAGGTTCGTGAGTCGCTCGCCCCAGAGCAGCGCGATCCAGCCGGCGGCAGCGAGATACGGTCCGAATGGAATCGGCGTTTGCCGGGATCTGCCGCCGAGAAGTAGCAGCAGGCCGCCGATAACCGAGCCAGCCCCGGCAGACAGCACAATCACGAGCGGTAACTGCTGCCAGCCTAGCCACGCGCCGAGGGCCGCGAGCAGCTTGAAGTCGCCGTAGCCCATGCCCTCCTTGCCTGTGAGGAGCTTGAACAGCTGATACACGCTCCATAGGCTCACATAGCCCGCAGCTGCGCCGATGAGGCTCGAACCGACGTCGACGGTGAGCGGCGCGCCCCCGACATCGACGAGGCTCACGAGCAGGCCTGCCCACATGAGCGGTAGGGTCAGTGAATCGGGAAGTAGATGACGGTCGATGTCGATGACCGTCAGCGCGAGCAGCGTCCAGCTCAATACAAGCGCCAGGGCCATCTGCCATGTCGGCCCGAACACGGTCGCGACGACGATGGCGATGAGTGCCGTAGTAGCTTCGATAAGCGGATAGCGCGCCGAGATTCTTGCGCCGCACCGCCGACAGCCGCCGCGTAGCAGCACGTAGCTCAGCACAGGGATGTTGTCGTACGCGGCGATGCTGGCGCCACAGCTCGGACAGGCCGAACGCGGCCGCCACAGATCGAAGGGCTGATTGATCACATGTGCTGGCACCGTGGATCTCTCGGCTGCGAGCTCGCGGCACTGACGCCGCCAATCGCGTTCCATCATGATCGGCAGCCGATAAGCCAAAACGTTGAGGAAGCTGCCGACGAGCAGGCCGAACAGGGCAACGATGACAAGCAGCGCCGCCGGGACAAGCTCGAAGAACTCGGCGTACATGGCGCTCAGAAGGCCACGCGGGTTGGAGAGACAGCCGTCACGCGCAAGATTCTCGCGCGCATGCGCCTACGATTCCAGTAGCGTCGCTTGATTAGGACCGTCGCGGCCGCTAGACGACCTGACCCATCTTGAAGATAGGCAGGTACATGGCGATGACGAGACCGCCGACCAGCACGCCGAGGATCGACATGATGAGTGGCTCGAGCAGGCTGGACATGCTGTCGACGGCGTTGTCGACCTCTTCCTCGTAGAAATCGGCGACCTTGCTCGACATTTCATCGAGGGAGCCCGACTCCTCACCGACCGCGATCATCTGCACGACCATGTTCGGGAATAGAGCGGTGTTTTCCATCGCGCGCTGGAGCCGTTGGCCTGTTGCGACCTCGTCGCGCATCTTCAGCACGGCGCCTTCGTAGACCACGTTGCCGCAGGCTCCGGAAACGGACTCCAGGGCCTCGACGAGCGGTACGCCGGCTGCGAACGTCGTCGCGAGCGTACGCGCATAACGCGCGATCGCCGATTTGTTCAATATGACGCCGATGACGGGAATCTTCAGGGCCACACGGTCTACGAAGTGCTGCACGCCGCGATAGCGTTTTTTCGCGTGCAGGAAACCGACGACAGCGCCGACGGTTACGAACACGATAGCCCAGCCTGAGGTGCGGACGAAATTCGATATGTCGATGACCATGCGCGTGAACGCCGGCAGGTCGGCACCGAAACCCTGGAACAGAGATTCGAACTCCGGAATGACGAAAATCATCAGGATCGCCGTCACGACGATGGCGACGACAACGACGGCAGCTGGATAGAACAAAGCCTTCTTGATCTTCTTCTTGATGGCCTCGGTCTTTTCCTTGTACGTGGCGATCTTGTCGAGCAACGTTTCGAGCGCACCGGCTTGCTCGCCGGCTGCGACGAGATTCACGAAGAGATCATCGAAGTGCATCGGGTGCTTCGCCAATGCGTTGGCCAGCGCCGTGCCGCCCTCGATGTCGGATTTGATCGCGAGCACGAGCTTCTGAACGGCCGGATTGTCGTGGCCGGCACCGATGATGTCGAACGCTTGCACCATCGGGATGCCGGCGGTCATCATCGTCGCGAGCTGGCGCGAGAAAACCGCGATATCCTGCGGTGAAACCTTGCCTTTCTTGACGAACAGCTGGCTCTGCTTGCGAACGCGTGTTGGCACGACGCCCTGGCGACGCAGCTCCGTTCGCACGGCGGATTCGCTCGTCGCGACGGTCTTGCCTTTGACCTTCTTGCCGGCACGATCCGTGCCTTCCCAGTTGAAGGGAAACTGTTTGAGTGCAGCGGTTTGAGCCATGGGTGCTGGTTCTCCTGGAATACGCTTCCGGGTTAGATCAAGCTAGTCAATTGTAACCCGGTTGATCTCTTCTAGACTTGTAACGCCGTCCTTGACTTTTTTGAGTCCGGACCTGCGCAAATCCGGAATACCTTCCTTCACGGCCTGGTCAGCGATCTGTATGGCGTTGCCGCCTTCCATGATGATCCGACCAATCGCGTCGGTAACCGGCATGACTTGATAGATGCCGACGCGGCCTTTGTAACCGCTCGTGCACTGGCTGCAGCCGTTGGCCGAAAAAATCGTCAGGCCGCTATCGATATCCGCTTTCGTGAAGCCTTCCTTGAGCAACGCTTCGGCGGGAATGTCCACGGGCTCCTTACAGTTCGCGCATAATCGGCGTGCGAGCCGCTGAGCGATGATAAGGCTGACGGTGCTGGCAATCGCGTAGGGCTTGATGCCCATGTCGACCATGCGAGTCAAAGTCTTGGGCGCATCGTTCGTATGCAGCGTGGAGAGCACAAGGTGACCGGTCTGGGCGGCTTTGATCGCGATCTCGGCCGTCTCGAGATCGCGAATCTCACCGACCATGATGATGTCTGGATCCTGGCGCAAAAAGGCGCGCAGCGACGAGGCGAACGTCAGGCCGACACGCGGATTAACGTTGACCTGGTTGACGCCGGGCATATTGATCTCGGCCGGATCCTCAGCCGTTGAGATATTACGGTCGGTCGTATTGAGTATGTTGAGGCCCGTGTACAGAGACACGGTTTTGCCGCTACCCGTCGGTCCCGTGACGAGAATCATGCCGTATGGCTTTGCGAGCTGCTCGAGATAGAGCTGTTTCTGCTCCTCTTCGTAGCCGAGCGCGTCAATGCCGAGCTGTGCGCTCGATGGATCGAGCAATCGGCATACGACCTTCTCGCCGAACAGCGTCGGACACGTGTTGACGCGGAAGTCGATCGCGCGATTCTTCGACAGGCGCATCTTGATGCGTCCGTCCTGCGGCACGCGGCGTTCGGCGATGTCGAGCCGGGCCATCACCTTGAGCCGTGCGGCGACTTTCACAGCTAGCGCTGCCGGGGGCCGGGCGATCTCGGTCAGCACGCCATCCTGGCGCAGGCGAATTCGGTAGTATTTCTCGTAGGGCTCGAAGTGAATGTCCGAGGCAGAGCGCTTGATTGCGTCGAGCATGACTTTGTTGACGAAGCGCACAACGGGCGCATCGTCGATGTCGGCCCTTGAAACCTCCTCACCGCCCGCGTCGTCGTCGCCGCCGCTGACGTCGAGGTTTTCGAGGTCGAAGTCGTCGTCTTCGAACGACGACATGCTCGTATCGACAGCCTCGATTGCCTTGCCGACGCGTTCATCGAGCTTGTCCTGCTCGACGACGATCGGCTCAATGCGCAGGCTCGTCTGAAAACCGATGTCATCGAGCGCTTGCAGATTGGTCGGATCGGACACGCCGACGTAGAGCCGCTTGCCGCGCTGCATGAGCGGCAGGACGCGGTAGCGAGTCAAAAGCTTCTCTGAAACGAGTTTGACGACGTCGAGATCGAGCGCGACGGCGTCGAGATCGAGTAGAGGAACGCCGAATTCGTGGGCTGCGGCGACGGCAATCTTACGCGGGTTGCCGAGCTCGTTCGAGACTAGGTAGGCCACGAGGGAGCTGTTCTTATCCTTCGTCGCCTCGAGCGCCTGGTTGAGCGCCTCCTCCGGCACAATCCCGTCCTGGACGAGGCGTCTGGGCAGACCGGTCAGGGGGCCTTGGGTTGCAGTCGCGGCCATACAGATTTTTCTCGAAAGCGATGCTTACGCTGGGTGCTTTGACAATAAGAGGATACTTTCAACGCTGCCCGGGAGCCTGTCAACAGCGGGCTTCTCCTTTTGTGACAGAGGTTTAAGTCTGTCTGCGGGGAGCGCGAGAACCAATCTGACTCGCCCTCCTGGGCTCGGTCGGTGCCGGAAATCGGCGGGCAGAAAAAAGGCCCCTGCGCATGCGCAGGGGCCTTCTATGCTGCTGATTTCGGCAGCGCTAGCCGTGATTACGGACGGCAAGCCGAAGGCAGATACTGCTGGAACGCAGCGCCAGCCAGCGTGCCCTGGTTGAGCACGGCGACGTTGACGCCACCGGACGCGCCCATGAGGCCGTTCGAGCCGGCCGGGAGCGGAGCCGCACCGCAGCGCCAGATGACCGACAGATCGACGCTCTCATACGGGGTCAGGCCCAACGTCTCAGCAGCGATCTGAGCATTGGCTTCGTTGCCGTACGTGATGACGATCGCGCCGTTAGCGACGTTGACAGAGCTGACGTACTTGCCCTGCGTGTCGGTGGCGTTCTTGGTCATGCCTGCGTCAGTACGATCGACCGGGGCGGCACCTTCATTCAGGAAGTCCTCAGCCACAGCAGCCTTGGCGGCGGCGGCGAGGTTCATGCCCTCGGAAACCTGCGCGCGGATCGTGTAATCCTGATACGCAGGGATCGCAATCGCGGCCAGAATGCCGATGATGGCGACCACGATCATCAATTCGATGAGGGTAAAACCGTGTTGCATCTTTCTCATTTTGGAGAGCTCCTCTAAGCGGATAGTGGTTGTCGTAAAAAGTGTCTTGGCGCCACAACGCCGGTGACGGATATACTGCAAAGCTCGTGCCAAGCCAGCGGCGGATGCTAAGAAAACATTATATTTCAGTTACTTAAATGGTGTTCGTCACGAAGGCGTCAGTCTGATTCTACATATTGCGCCGGCGGCGCCGTAGCCGGAAGCGGACTATGAGGCAGAATGTGACGCAAATTGTCAGTTGTGGCGCCGGCCTTAACTCAGAACATGTTAAATGCCGGTTTTGCCGGGGTCGTGCAGGTCATAGGACCGCACGGACAGCCCAGCTCGACTTCAATCGATCCCGAGTTTTTTGACGCGGTAACGTAGCGCACGAAAGCTAATGCCGAGCAGCCTTGCAGCGGCGGTCTTGTTGTACCGCGTCTGCTCGAGTGCCTTGACGATTGCGTCGCGCTCGATTTCCTCGAGCTGCGTGCCGAGCGGCGCATCGTCGGCCGATGCCGGCTGTGCGTCAGTCCTGTTTGCATCAGGCTTGTCCTGCGCGTCCGAACGAAGCTGAATGTCTGCGACATCGATCTCGTGTCCCGAGGCGAGCGTCATGGCGCGCTCGAGGATGTTCTCGAGCTCGCGTACGTTGCCAGGAAACCGGTAGGTCGTCAGCGCAGCCGCGGCCGCGGCCGTAAGGCCTGGAGTCGATACGCCGAGCTCGCCGGCCAGGCGCTTCAAAATCTCTGCTGCGAGCAACAGCATGTCGCGGCCGCGCTCGCGCAGCGGTGGCACGTTCAGCTCGATCACGTTGATTCGATAGAAAAGATCCTCGCGAAACTCGCCGTCGGCGACCAGATCCTCGAGGTTCTTGTGCGTGGCGCTCAAGATGCGAACGTCGACGGGAATTTCCGTTGCGCTGCCGACCGGGCGGATGGTTTTCTCCTGAATGACTCGCAGCAGCTTGACCTGCATGTGCAGCGGCAGATCCGCTACCTCGTCGAGAAACAGTGTGCCGCCCTCGGCGCTTTGTACGAGCCCCAGCTTGTCGCTAACCGCGCCCGTGAAACTGCCACGCTGGTGGCCGAAGAATTCGCTCTCCATGAGCTCGGTTGGGATCGCGCCGCAGTTAATCGGCACGAAGGGACCGTCACGGCGCGGGCCCGCGTCGTGGATCATGCGCGCGACGAGTTCCTTTCCCGTACCGGACTCGCCCGAAATGTGCACGGGTGCCTGACTGCGCGCGACCTTGGCAATGAGCGTACGAACGTTCTCGATCGCATCTGACTCACCGATGAGTCCCGGCGTCGCGCTCGAGCCTTTCGGGGCCGATACGCCTTTGAGCTTGAGCGCCGCGGTCACGAGCTTGCGCAGATCGTTGAGATCGAGCGGCTTGGATACGAAATCGAAAGCGCCGACCTTGAGCGCCTTGACGGCTGTCTCGACGCTGCCATGGGCCGTGATCACGGCTACTGGCGTGCCCGGCACCTCCTGCTGCATCCACTCGACGAGCTCGAGCCCGTCGCCATCCGGTAACCGCATGTCGGTCAGGCAAAGGTCGTACGTGTTGCCCATCAGCATGCGCTTGGCGCTTGCAACGTTCCCAGCCGTGCGCGTCGCGATATCCATTCGATCGAGCGTGATCGACAGTAGCTCGCGGATGTCCGGCTCGTCGTCGATGACTAGTGCGGTTGGCTTCATGAGTTGCGGCCCTTATAGCCAGCGGTTCGAGTCGGAGAACACGATGCGGAACACGCTACCACCGCCAGCGCGCTGCTGATAGCTCAGGCTGGCACCGTTGCACTCGCAGAGCTCGCGGCAGATGAAAAGGCCCAGGCCCGTGCCGCCGTCTTTGCCCGTGTAGAACGGCTCGAAGACCTCATCGATCTTCTCCGGGTCGATGCCAGGCCCGCGATCGGCGACCTCGAGAAATCCGCGGCCTGAGTGCTCGAGCAGGCCGCAGCGCAGATCGACAGTGATGGCGCCTGCGGCTTCACTCGCATACTTGACGGCGTTGTCGCAGAGATTCCAGACCACCTGATGCAAATGCGTCGGGTCCATGCGAACGATGAGGTCAGGCGTGATGTCCGTGCAGCGCACCGTGCCCTCGAATAGCTCGAGCGTCTGCTCGAACTCGCGGCGAAACTGGTCGAGCCACGATCCCAGGTCGATTTGCTCGGGCTGTGTCTTCTCGCGGCGTGACAGCGTGAGCATGCTCTCCACGATCTGGCTCACACGGGCGGCGTTGACGCGGATGATGTCGGTCAGCCGTTGTTCGGCAGCGTTGATCTCGGGCGATTCGGCGAGGAGCTGACCCGCATGGCTCATGGCGCCGATGGGATTGCGGATCTCGTGCGCGATACTCGCAGAGAGGCGGCCGAGCGAGGCGAGCTTGGCCTTCTGAGCGCGTTCCGCCAGCAACGACATGTCCTCCAGAAAGATCAGGGTACCACCGGTTGTCTCGCTTCCGAGCGCCGCGAAATGCGGCGAGATCGTAGTCGATCCGTCGGCAGAGCTGAATTTCGGCTGTGTCGTGCCGATCGGTCGGCCCTGCACGCGCCAGACCTCGAGCCGATTGGCGAGCTCGGGCGAGACTTCCCGCAAAACTCGGTCGGCGCGGATGCTTGCCGTGCCCAATTGCTGCGCTGCGGATTCGTTCATGAGCCGGATTTCGTCGTCGGCATCGACCACGACGATGCTTTCGCGCAGGTGCTGGACGATGTATTGGTTGAGCTCGGCGAGATTGCGTAGGTCGACGCCGCGCTGCTCGGCGAGCGCCTCGGTTTCGAGCATGCGGTGACGCAGGGCCTGGACAACGACGGTGATGACGAAGATCACCGCGCCGAGGATACCCGCCGGCGCGTATTGCGAGCTTCCGGCCGAGCCTTGCAGCAGCGCGACCGTTTGCTCGCCAAGTATCGCGAAAGCTGCCAGCGCCGCGACCAGAAACGCACGATCCCGCTCGACGAGCAGGGCGAGTGCGCCGACCGATACGATCAGCAGTCCGCCAACGCCGCTCGAAACGCCGCCGCTCGCGTGCATGAGCAAAGTTATTGTGGCGAGGTCTAGCCCGAGTTGAAAAAAACCTTGCGCAGGCGCGCTGAGTAAGCGCTCGCGAAGCAGCCAACTGTTGACGATGCTAAAACCGATCATCGACAGCATCGCGGCGATCGCCAGCGGTGGTTTCGACTCGCCGACGATGTGTGGGTCGATGGCGAGGAAAAACACGCCAAGGAGCACGGCTCCGAGCCCGAGCCGGAACAGATTGAGGAGCCACAGCACGCGCCAGGTGAATTCCGCCGAGCCTGGCACGGTCGCTGAGCCGCGCTCAGCTTTTGGCGGTACGCTCTGAAGGACGTCGACAGCGGCCATTTCGGGGCAATACTACCGTATCGATGGACGAGTCACGGGACAGACCTCACAGTCGTTTCCTTTGGTCCGCCGTATTTGTCGGCCGTGCGCGAGGACGGACCACTCGGTCGCACGGCGGGATCGAAATGTCAGTGGGTGCGCGCTGGCGACGTGTCGGGCGGGCGCAGTGCCAAGCTGACGAGTAATCGAAGGTCGGGCGCTAGCAGCTCAGTGTCGATGCCACGACCGTGCTCTTGCCAGATTCTCAGGGCCTCCTCGGACTGGCCCTGACCGAGGTGTCCAAGCATCGCCGCAGCCAGCAGATAGCGGCGGCGAGGCTCGTCCTCGGCAATATCGTCGGCGAGCAAGTCCTCTGCCACTGTCGCTATCTCGCTCGCATCGCGGGAGGCGACCGCTCGATAGAGCGACAGCCACGATCGCAGGCCCTCGGAGACAGTCCCTGGGCAGTTCTCGGGCGAAACGGCCGCGAGCAGGCCGTTCCCCATCGGCGCGTCCAGATATGGCAGAGTCAGCACGGCCAAGCTCTGCAGTGCCAGCATCCACTCCCTCTCGTAGCGCATCGGCGCGCACGAGTCTCCGAGCAGGCGCAGCGTCGACAACGCTTGATAGAGTGGCGGCAGCATCTGATTCGACATGTCGATGTTGTCGACCATCGTGCCGTACCCGGCGCGGGCGCTCGCAACCGTCTCCGCGCGCGCGAAGTACGGGTCCGCGGACACTTGCGAGAGGTCCGGTTTTGCTAGGCCAACCATCTCGAGCACCGGCAATGTGGCCGTGCTCCAGGAGGTAAACAGGCCAGCGACCTCAGTCCGGAAACGTGCCTTACCGGCATTCAAATCCAGGTACGGGAAGTAATCGGAGTTAGCCGGTACCGGCGAGTGCTCGAGCAAGCCTTCGATGACGGCCCGTGACCCGGTCATGCGCACGCGAAAATCATCTGCATTGCGCAGTCCAACTCGCTCCAAGTCTGTACCAAGCTCGCCGCGAAAGATTCGATCGAACGAAGGTTCGCCGAGCTCGCCGTTGGGTTTGGCAACAATCAAGACGTTCGTGTTGTCCGTGTTATAGACGACGTAGTCGTCGAAGTTTCTCGACAGCGCTTTTAGGACCGAGAACGCCAGCGCGTCGTTGAACTCGTAGAGTTGGAGCCACTGCACGAAGATTCCATCGGCTGCCAGGTAGTTCTGTAGGGTTCGATAGAACTCGTCCGAGAACAGGCTGGCGACGCCGCTGACCCATGGGTTGGAAGGTTCCGCAACGATGATGTCGTACCTGCGGTTCTGCAGAGAGAAGAACGTTTTGGCGTCCTCGACCTGAATCGTGCTGCGCGGGTCGGTGAAGGTGCGCGCTACGTGCTCCCCGAACCCCTGGGCAGCCTCGACCATGGCCGTCTCGATCTCGATCGTGTCCATTCGCTCGATGAGCGGATCGGCGAGAAATGTGTGCGTCGTGAGGCCCGATCCGAGGCCGATGTTGGCAATCTGGCGGGCCTGGCTGTTGTATGTCAACGGCAGCGCTGCAGCCATGACCATCGTAATCTCGTCGCTCGTGACGGGTCGCTGCGGATCCATCTGGATCGCGGCATCGGGCTTGCCGTTCGTGGAGATCGTCAGCAAACCAGACCGTGCAATCAGACTAATCGTTGCCGTTTTGCCGTCGCGGTAATAGACGGCGGTCGTCTGGTCATCGAGCACCGCTTCGCCGTAGCGATAGACGCCTGAAGCCAGTCGCTTGGGATCCAGGTCGACACCTACGAGCACCACGATCAGCGCCGTGCCCCCGACCAAGAGCCCAGGAACTACCGGACTGAGCGTATTGGCCTGTTCCTCTCGTTCCTGACCTTTGTGGAGCAGGATCAAGCCGAGGAAGACGTCGAGCATGGCGCCGACGCAGATCAGCGCCTTGAGGCCCAATAGCGGCAGACCGATGTGCACGGCGAACAAAACACCGGTGATCGCGCCTAACGTATTGGCTGCATAGACGCGCCCGATGGCACGTTCGCCCTGTCGCCCCTGCATCAGCACATGTGTGAACAGCGGCAAGGTCATTCCGGCGAGGAACGTCGTCGGCACCATGACGAATAGCGCTATGGCGTGGCTCAATACAGTGAAGAGGACGTAGCCTTCATCGCTGTTTTCCAGTGCAGACAGAATCGCCGCCATCCAGTCGAAGGTCAGCACGTAAAGAGGCACGGTCGAGACGGCTGCAGCACCCATGAGGATCTGCACCCAGCCGGAGAACCGAACGACGTTGCGAATCCGGTCGATGCGACGTCTGATCCACAAACCGCCGAAGGCCAGGCCTGAAATAAAGGCGCTGAGCATGAGCTCGAAGGAGTGTGTCGTGCTTCCGAGCACGAGGCTCAGCATGCGCAGCCAACTGATTTCATAGATGAATGAGGCCGCTCCGGTGATTCCGGCGGCGACGAAGAACATGACAGCGAGCGCGTCGCGGCCTGCTGTATCGCTCGATTCCGGCGGCTGGACAGGCGCGGGCGCTGGGTCGGGATCGATCTTGACGAGAATCCAGACCGTGAGAGCAAGGGCAATATTCAATACGCCGGCTGTAAAGATGGCCCCGGGTAGGCCGATCAGGCGAATAAGCCAGAATCCGCTGGCGAGCACGCCGACCGCCGCGCCGATGCTGTTGGTGAAATAGAGCATCGCGAGGCTGCCGCCCGGGTGGTCGGGGAAGCGTCGTATGATGCCGGCGCTCATGAGCGGGAAGGTCATTCCAAGGAGCACGGATTGCGGCAAGATCAACGCGCTTGCAGCCGTCCACTTCATGGCTGAGCCCAGAGATGCGCTGTCAATCGACGGCAATATCGAAAAATGGAACGCGTCCGATACGCCAACGAACATGTCGTGGAACAGCAGCGCGATGAGGCCGATGACGCCCTCGACGATCGCGTATAGGAGAATGGGTAAGCGCCACTTGAGTGAAAATCGGGCGGCAATCCAGGAACCGAGCGCCAGGCCGCCCATGAAGATCATCAGCACCAACGACTGCGCGTAGGCGGCGTGACCCAGGAACAGCTTCAGATAATGAGACCAGATTGACTCGTAGATGAGCCCCGAGAAGCCAGAAATCGTGAAAATTGCGAAAAAGAGCCACTGCGGTGGCCCGTTACTGAGCTTCAACCCACGCGGAGTTGGTGACGAAGGGCCATTCATAACGAGGGCAGATTCTATCCCGGGTGCATGATTTCGTCCGCATTATGTCTGATTAGCCAGTTCCGCTGCGGAACTGGGTCTCACTTTAGGTCGGCTCGCTGGTCACCCCGTGGCAGGTTTCTTTGACGGATTCTTTCGCGCACAATACGCGGCTAATCTTTCAGCGTCGTTCAGGCTTGTGAACCTCCACGAATACCAATCCAAGGCATTATTTGCCGAATATGGCATTCCCGTGCCCCAGGGCCGCGTGGCCGCGACGGCCGCCGAGGCGGCCGCTGCCGCCGAGGCGCTCGGCGGGAATCTCTGGGTCGTCAAAGCGCAGGTCCACGCGGGCGGGCGGGGCAAAGCCGGCGGCGTGCGGCTCGCGCGCTCCGTCGAGGAGGTGCGCGAGCATGCCGAGGCGTTGCTCGGAACGCGGCTCGTAACCCACCAGAGTGGGTCCGATGGTCTACCCATCGACGTCGTCTACGTCGAGGCGGGCTCGGGAATCGATCGCGAGCTGTACTTGAGCCTGCTCGTGGATCGCACGAGAGAACGCGTCGTCATCATGGCGTCGGCCGCCGGGGGCATGGATATCGAAGCCGTCGCCGAAGATACGCCTGAGCAGATCTTCACGACGGCCATTCACCCTGCGATCGGCTTGTCGGGCTACCAAAGCCGCTGGCTCGCCCGCGGTCTCGGTCTCGATCGTGCGCAGCAAGCCGAGCTCGGTGAGATCCTCGGCAAGCTCGTGAAGCTGTTCGACGGCTGTGATGCAAGCCTCGTTGAAATCAATCCGCTCATCGTCACGACGAACGGCAACGTGATTGCGCTCGATGCGAAGATCAACATCGAAGACAATGCCTTGTTCCGCCAGAAATCCCTCGAGAAACTGCGCGATGAGGCCCAGGAAGACGTGCAGGAACGCGCTGCGCGCGCGCACGATCTCAACTACGTTTCGCTCGACGGCAATATCGCCTGCATGGTCAACGGTGCAGGTCTCGCCATGGCGACGATGGACCTCATCAAGCTTCACGGCGGGGAGCCGGCCAATTTCCTCGACGTCGGTGGCGGCGCGACGGCCGAGCGCGTGACCGAGGCATTCAAGATCATCCTTGCGAACCCGAAAGTCGAGGCGATTCTCGTAAACATCTTCGGCGGTATCGTGCGCTGCGACCTGATCGCCGAGGGAATCGTCGGCGCTGTCAAAGAAGTCGGCGTCAACGTCCCCGTCGTCGTGCGCCTGGAGGGCACCAACGTCGAGAAGGGGCGCGAGCTACTCGCCGGCAGCGGTTTTGCGATCGTGGCAGCCACCGATCTGACCGATGCGGCCGTCAAAGTCATCGAGCTTTCCGCAAAG
>JAOTTJ010000171.1 GCA_029864465.1 Gammaproteobacteria bacterium
CATGCGGCGCTCGCGGATTTCAACTATGACTTCGTCAACGCGCGGCTCGGCGTGCACGACCTCGACCACCATCTCGGCGCACTGCGCGACGCGCTCGCCAAGCACACCGGGCACGCAAGCTTCGGCACAGTCGAGCCGCTCGGATCGGCGATCTTGTCGCTCGCGGCGAGCCTGCCAGCGCTACCACAGTCCCCGGACCGCACGGTGCACGGCGATCCAAAGATCTCGAACGTCATCTTCGCAGCAGATAGCGGCAAGGCGATCTGTCTGATCGATCTCGACACGCTCTCACGTATGCCGCTCGCGCTGGAGCTGGGCGATGCGCTCAGATCATGGTGCAACCCGGCCGGCGAGGATAGCGCTACGGCGACGCTGAACACCGTGCTGTACCGCTCGGCACTGGCCGGCTATGCACGCGAAGCCAAGCTCTTCATCACGGAAGCGGAGTGGCGCGGCTTCCCGGCGGCGACGCTGCGAATTACCGTCGAGCTCGCAGCGCGTTTTTGCGCCGACGCGCTGGAGGAATGCTACTTTAGCTGGGACCGGGACCGCTTCGCGTCGGCGAGTGCGCACAACCAGGCCAGGGCGACCTCGCAGCTACACCTGGCCGAGACGATTGCCGCGGAGCTTGCGAGGCTCGAGATCGAGACCGAGCGCGCGTTTTCCTGATTTCACCGGGCGACGGTGACACTCCCGTGACAAAACCCGACGCCTGATCCCTAACCTTAAGCGTCCGAATTCCCGCCCGAGGGGTTGTAGTCCGTGTTCGATGATCTCGGCATCGTCGGTCTTTCATGGCGCTCGAGCGCCGTCGAGGCGCTCGAAGGCTTCGCACTGCCCACAGACGAAGCGGACTCGAAGATCGCAGACTTCGCAGCACGTAACGGCCTCACGGAGGTCGCGTATCTGTCGACCTGCAACCGCGTCGAGCTCATCTTCGCGCGCGGGCCCGACTCGCCCCGCGACCTGCGCCCCGAAGCCTATGCGCTGCTGACGAACGACCGGCCCGCCCCCGGGGTCGCTGAACGCAAGCTCAAGGCCTGGCAGGGCGAAGGCGCGTGCGAGCACTTGTTCCTCGTCGCCGCCGGGCTCGACTCGGCCGCTGTCGGCGAGGCCGAGATCGCAGGCCAGGTGCGCCGCGCTCACGAGAATGCGCTCGACGCAGGCTCGAGCGGACCGCGACTCGAGCTCTTGTTCGAGGAAGCACTGAAGATTGCAGCCGAGGTCCGCGGCGAGACGCGCCTCGGCCAGGGTCGTGTGTCCCTGGCGGAGATCGCGGCCGATTACCTGCGCGAACGAATTGCACGCACGGGCGGCAAGGTCGCGCTCGTCGGTGTTTCGCCAATGACCGAGCGCACGGCACGCGCGCTTGCGAAGGCAAAGATCGACTTTGTCGTCGTGAACCGCTCGCCCGAGAAAGCACGGACGCTTGCGGAAACCTACGCGGCTGAGCATCTGGCGCTCGACGCCTTTCGCGCCGACCCACCCGCCGTCGAGGCAATCCTCTCGGCGACAGGCTCAGCCGAGCCCGTACTGACCGAGCCTGTGCTCGAGCGGCTGGCCACGCGCGTGCCGTCGAGTCAGCCGCTGTTGCTCGTCGATATGGCCGTGCCCGCCGACATCGAACCCGACGCCTGCGCGAAACTCGGCCTCACGCGCTTGGGAATGGATCAGATCGTCGCAGTCACCGAGCACAATCGCGCAGCGCGCCTCGTCGAGGCGGCGCAGGCCCGCGAGCTCGTGGACGCCGCGCTTGCGCGACTGCACGACCGTTTCGCCGAGCGCATCTACGGCCCGCTGTTCGGTGCACTACAAAAGCGCTACCGACGCACAGCCGCAGAAGGCGTCAAGCGACTGCTCAAGAAAGAGCTCAAAGGGCTCGGTCAAACCGAGCGCGAAGCCATCGAGGTCTGGTCCGAAGTGCTCGCACGGCGCTTCGCACACATCCCCTGCTTAGGGTTACGCGGCCTGCTGCACGGCGGACCCGAAGGCTCGCTCGAGGCATTCTTGTCCGGACTCGATCCCGAGTTCGCCGACGAATTGCGCGAAGCCGTCGAGCAAGGGTTCAACGATACGCAGAGCAAACGCGCATGAAACTCAAGATAGGCACGCGGGGCTCGCATCTTGCGCGCACGCAATCAATGACCGTCGCGGCCGAGCTCGAGCAGCTCGGTCACGAGACGACGCTGGAGATCATCCGCACGACGGGCGATGATTCGACCGCGCCGACGTTCGCCAGCATCGGCGCACAGGGCGTGTTCGTGCGTGAGATCGAGCAGGCGCTGCTGGATAAACGCATCGACGTCGCCGTGCATTCCTGCAAAGACTTGCCGACTCACTCGCCCGAGGGTCTCGTCGTCGCGGCGATTCCGCAACGCTACGACGCCGCTGACATGCTCATCGCGAATCACAGCGTCTCGCGCCACGATGGCGGCAGCATCCCACTCGCGGCCGGCGCCGTCGTCGGTACTTCATCCGCGCGCCGACAGAGCTGGCTCAAGCACCTGCGACCGGATCTGGAATTCAAGCCGCTGCGCGGCAACGTGCCGACGCGCATCGGCAAGCTCGAGGAGGGCTACGATGCAATCCTGCTCGCGGCTGCCGGGCTCGAGCGGCTCGCAACGTCGCTGCTCGGCGACGACGGGCCGACGATCGAGCTCGAGGCGTACGACGTGACGCGGCTCGACCCGCGCGTGTTCGTGCCCGCGCCCGCGCAGGGCGCGCTCGCGCTGCAATGCCGTAGGGATGCCGGCGACGTCATCACCGCACTCGCGGCGCTCGACGATCCCGCAAGCCGCGCCTGCGTCATGGCCGAGCGCGACGTGCTCGAGCGCGTCGAGGGCGGCTGCGATCTCGCGTTCGGCGCATACTGCAGACCGCTCGAGCACGGCTACGAGTTCGTCATGATGCTCGAGCGCGACGGTCAGCTGCTGCGCGATATTCAACACGACCACAGCCCGGCGGCGCTTGCCGCCTCGGTCTGGCAGACGATTGCGGCCCGATGACCGAGCTCGAAGGACAAACCGTGCTACTCACGCGCGCCGAGGAGGACAACGAGGCTTGGGCCGAGCGCCTGGCCGCAGTTGGCGCACGACCGATCGCGTTACCGTGCATCCGCACCGAGGCGATCGACAGCCCCGAGCTGCGTGCCGCGCTGGCCGAAGCGCTCGCCGACGCCGACTGGCTCGTGTTCACGTCGCGCCGCGGTGTCGAGGCATTTGCGACGCTGCACGAGTCAGCACTGCTCCCGGATATACGCGTCGCCGTCGTCGGTGCAGCGACAGCCGCTGCGGCGAACGATACCGTCGGGCGAGTCGATCTCACGAGCGAGGCCGGCACAGCCGCATCGCTGGCGCGATCGCTGGCCGAACGTGTCGCGCCAGGCACGCGCGTCGTCATCGCCGTCGCCGAGAACGCCGGGCCAACCTTGCCCGAGGCGCTCCAAGCCGCCGGGGCGACGTGCACGCGGCTGAACCTCTACCGCACCGTCGCCGCACCACCCGCTGCGAAGAAATACACACTTTCGGCGCTCGGCGCGGATAACGTGCTGCTCGCGAGCCCGTCAGCCGTCACGGGTTTCATCAATCAGGTAGACATGGACATCAGCGCCGAAATTTTTACGATCGGGCCTTCGACGACCGCAGCCGCGCACGCCGCGGGACTGACTGTCGAGGCTCAAGCCGAGTATCCGAGCCTCGAAGGGCTCATGGAGGCCATGCGATGCGCACACTGACTATTTCGACACCCGGCCGCACCCGGCCGCGGCGGCTGCGCCGCACGCAGGCGCTGCGCGATCTCGTCGCCGAGACGCGTATCACCCCGGCGCAGTTCATCGTGCCGCGCTTCGTGCTGCCGGCCGATAAGGGCGACGAGCCAATCCCGTCGCTGCCAGGACTCTCGCAGCTCGGCATCGAGAACCTGCTCGAGGCCGTCGAGGACGAGCTCAAGCTCGGCATTCGCAGCGTGCTGCTGTTCGGCCACCCCGAGGAAGGTGCGAAGAAGACGCCTGACGGCGCCCTTGCCTGGGACCCGAACGGCGCCGTGCAGCAGGCGACCGCACGGCTGAAAGCCGCATTCGGCGACGACCTCATCGTCATGACCGACGTGTGCCTGTGTGCCTACACCGATCACGGTCACTGCGGCCTCATCGAGCACGGCCGCGTAGCCAACGACGTCTCGCTCGAGCCGCTCGTGCGCACGGCGCTGTCGCATGCCGAGGCCGGCGCCGACGTCGTCGCGCCATCGGACATGATGGACGGGCGCATCGGCGCGATCCGCGACGGGCTCGACGCCCAAGGCTTCACCGATACGATCCTGTTGGCCTACGCCGTCAAATACGCATCGGGTTACTACGGGCCGTTTCGCGATGCGGCCGACTCCGCACCGGCCGAAGGCGACCGCCAGAGTTATCAGATGGACGCGCGCAACGGCCTGGAGGCGCTACGCGAGGCCGAGCTCGACGAGCTCGAAGGTGCCGATATGCTCATGGTCAAGCCCGCGCTCGCCTATCTCGATGTGATTCAAGCCGTCCGCAACTCGACGACGCTGCCGCTGTCGGCCTACAACGTCTCGGGCGAATACGCGGCCGTCAAAGCCGCCGCCGCAAACGGCTGGCTCGACGAAGCTCAGGTCGTGCGCGAGAACTTGCACGCGATCCGCCGTGCCGGCGCCGATCAGATCATCACGTATCACGCAGCCGATGCGATCCGCGGAGGCTGGCTATGACGATACAACGCACGAGCGGCGAGAACTCCGAAGCCTGGTTCGCGAAGGCGCGTGAGTTGCTGCCCGGCGGCGTGAGCTCGCCCGTGCGCGCATTCGGCGCCGTCGGCGGCACACCGCCCGTGATCCGTTCAGCGCAAGGCGCCTTCGTCTTCGATATCGACGGGAACAGTTACCTGGATTTCGTCGGCTCGTGGGGCCCGCTGATCCTAGGCCATGCGCAACCGCAAGTCGTCGAGGCCATCGAGCAAGCCGCGCGCCGCGGCACCTCCTACGGCGCACCGTGTCAGGCCGAGATCGAGCTCGCCTCCGCGGTCGTCTCGAGCTACCCCGGCATAGAGCAGGTGCGCTTCGTGTCCTCCGGCACCGAAGCGGTCATGAGCGCGATCCGGCTCGCGCGCGGCGCAACCGGGCGCGACCTCATCGTGAAGTTCTCCGGTTGCTATCACGGGCATATGGACGCGCTGCTCGTCGCGGCCGGCTCCGGGCTCGTCACGTTCGGCCAGCCGTCGTCGGCCGGCGTGCCCGAGGGCTACACGAATCTCACACGCGTATTGGCCCTCGACGATGAGGCCGCGCTCGAGCAACTGTTCACCGACGAGGGTGACAAGATCGCGGCCGTCATCATCGAGCCAATCCCTGCGAACAACGGCCTGCTGCTGCAGCGGCCAGCGTATCTGCAGAAACTGCGTGATCTCACGAGCCGCCATGGCGCGTTGCTGATCTTCGACGAGGTCATCAGCGGCTTTCGCCTCGGTCCGGGCGGCGCCGCCGAGCATTACGGAATCACACCGGATCTTGCGACCTTCGGCAAAGTCATCGGCGGCGGCATGCCCGTCGGCGCGTTTGCCGGTCCGAAGGCCATCATGGAGCATCTCGCACCCATGGGGCGCGTCTATCAAGCCGGCACGCTGTCGGGTAATCCCGTTGCCATGGCCGCGGGGCTTGCAACGCTGCAGTTTTTGAAGGCCAACGACGCCTGGACGCAGCTCGAGGCGCGCGGCCAGTACCTCGAGCAGCTGCTGAATAACAGTCTCAGCTCGAGCCCGATCCCTGCGAGTCTCGCGCGAATCGGCTCGATGTTCTGGATCGCGTGGTACGCGGACACGCCGCCGCGCACGGCCGAGGCGATTGCCGAGGAGACGGGGCCTTTTTACGCACATGTCTTCCACGGTCTGCTCGCGCGCGGCGTCGCACTAGCGCCGTCTGCCTACGAGATCGGCTTCGTGTCCCTCGCCCACTCTAACGAAGATCTCGAGCAACTCGCGGCGACGCTTACAAGCGTGCTCGCCGACCTCGAACCGCCAGCGGCCTCCGGGGTCAACTGATGAACCTCATACGCGAGCCGGTCAAGGCATTGCAGATCGGCTTTTTGGTACTGCTGATCATCTCGGCCGCGACCGTCGCCTGGTGGATCTTCGATCACGTCACCTACGAGCGCGACCTGCGTGACCGGCTCGCGATGCTCTACGATGCCGATGCGCAAGCGGTCACGGCTGCCTATGGCGGCGCCGAAGAACGTTTCGCCGAGCTCTTACCGCATCTGTCGATCGAATCGGGGCTCGCGACCGTTCGCGTCGAAGCCATCGACGCGCTCGAACAGGAAGCCGCATCGCGCATCAACCGCTACATCTGGGAAGGCGGGTTTTTCTTGCTCGTCCTCATCGGCGGCATGGGGGTGCTCACGCGCACGATCCGCCGCGACGCCGACTTGCGCAAGCGCCAACAGAACTTTCTCGCAGCCGTCTCTCACGAGTTCAAGAGCCCGCTGGCAAGCATGCGCCTATCAGCAGAGACACTACTGCTTCGCGCCCAGGATCCCGACACGCAACGGCTCGGCCAACGTGTCCTCGAAGACGGCGAGCGGCTGCTGCGCATGGTGGACAACCTACTCGACACGACGCGACTGGAAGAAGGCCGTCGCGCGCTCGAGCGGGAGC
>JAOTTJ010000172.1 GCA_029864465.1 Gammaproteobacteria bacterium
GAAATTCCTCAGGATCGTAGGTCCAAAACTGACTCACGTTCTCGTAGGTCTTGATCGGCGTATTGACGAGCCTGCCGTCACGCTGCTGCACCTCGAGGATGTAGATATTGCCGACGACGTTGCCGAACTCGTCAAAGCGAAAATAACCGCGCGGGCTATCGTCGAGCGTCACAGCCCGCAGGGCTGTCATGAGCGCCGCCTTATCATCCGTGCGCCCGCCGACCTGCTCTAAGCCGGCCGCGAGGACCGTTGCCTCGAGGTAGGCCGATACCGCGTAGTAACCGGGATCGACGTTGTACGCGCTGCGCATATTCTCGACGAACGTGCGGTTCGCTGGCGTATCGAGCTCCGCCGAATAAAACGACGACACGATGACACCGAGTGCCTCCGTCGTCATATTGCGTAACAGCGATTCGTCGGCGGACGTCATCCCGCCGAGCAACGGAATCGCCCCATTCAGGCCAAACTCCTCGTACTGGCGCATGAAGCGCAGGCCGTTGGCGCCCGCAAATGCCATATAGACCACGTCGACGTTACGAATCTGTGCGATATAGGCGCTGTATTCGGCGACGTTCAACGGCGGCCAGAGCTTGAGCACGACCTGCCCGCCGTTTTCCTCGAAGACGCGTTGAAACCCCGCCACCATCTCCTGGCCGTAAGCAATGTCGTCGCCAATCGTCACGGCACGGCGAAAGCCTCGATCGACGGCAGCATAGTGACCCATCGGATGGGAAGCCTGCGCCGAGCTGGACGAGGCGCGAACGAAGTACGGATTCGGCGTGCGTTGCGTCATATCCTCCGCTGCAGCAATGCTCAGCGTCGGCACGCCGACCTCGGCGATGTAATCGTTGATCGCGAGCGCCTCGTAAGCAGCAAGTGGCCCGATAATCGCGTCGACGTCGTCGCGCTCGACGAGCTCCTGTGCCTTCGTCTTGGCAATGGCCGGTGATCCACCGGTATCGGCCACGATGAGCTCGACCGGTCGCCCGGCCATCCTGCCGCCGTGCTCCTCGAGATAGACGTTGAGCCCCTGCTCCATCTGGATACCGCCGGTAGCTAACGGGCCTGTCTTGACGGTCAATAGGCCGATACGAATCGGCTCGTCCGTCTGGGCCAGGGCCGCACCTATCAGGGCCACCGACGCCAGCAGCGTCCGGACAATCAGCGTTATCGTGGACATCGTCCGCATGAGCATTCCCCTCGGGTGCTTCGTCGTTATGCGCCCTGCTGGGCGATCGTTGACCGATTTCGAATCATACCGTTCGCCCGCGCGACCAGAAACCGGCACCGGCCACGAGCCTGACTGCTCTCACGAGCTCTATCAGATCGAGAAAAGACTTGTAGTTATCTAATTTTATTGATCTATCTGGCGTATCTGGCCGGCGGATAGTCGCGTGAATAGACCGGTTCGGCGAGAAATTCCTCGGGATCGTAGGTCCAGAACTGACTGACGTTCTCGTACGTCTTGATCGGCGTGTTGACGAGCCTGCCGTCGCGCTGCCGAACCTCGAGGATATAGATATCGCCGACGGCATTACCGAAGTCGTCGAAGCGGACGATCCCGCGCGGACTGTCCGCCAGCGTGAGCCCCCGCATCGCTGCCATGAGCGCCGCTTTATCGTCGGTACGGCCATCGAGCTGCTCTATGCCCGCCGCGAGAACCATGGCCTCGAGATAAGCCGTAACAGCATAGAGACCCGGATCGACGCCGTAATTGCTTCGCATGCGCTCGACGAAGGCGCGGTTCATCGGCGTACCGAGCTCCGCGGAGTAAAACGAAGAGACAATAACGCCGAGTGCCTCGGTGCTCATGTTGTGCAACAGCGACTCGTCGGCCGAGGTCATGCCGCCAAGCAACGGAATCGCGCCGTTCAGGCCGAACTCCTCGTACTGGCGCATGAAGCGTAGTCCATTGCCACCGGCGAAAGCCATGTAAACGACATCGACATCGCGAATCTGTGCGATGTAAGCGCTGTACTCGGCGACGTTCAGCGGCGGCCAGAGCTTGAGCACGACTTGCCCGCCGTTCTCCTCGAAGACGCGCTGAAAGCCCGCGACCATTTCCTGGCCATAGGCAATATCGTCGCCGATCGTCGCAGCACGCCTGAAGCCACGGTCGACGGCCGCATAGTGACCCATCGGGTGCGCTGCCTGTGCCGAGGTCGCCGACGCGCGAATGAAATAACCGTTCTGCCTGCGTTGAGTGATGTCCTCCGCGGCTGCGATGCTCAGCGTCGGCACACCGACCTCAGCGATGTAGTCGCTGATCGCGAGCACCTCGTAGGCCGCCTGCGGCCCGATGATCGCATCGACGCCGTGCAGCTCGACGAGTTCTAGGGCTTTCGTCTTGGCGACGGCCGGCGAGCCACCGGTATCTGCAACGATGATCTCGACGCGACGCCCGGCCATTCTATAACCGTGCTCCTCGAGGTAGACGTTGAGGCCCTGCTCCATCTGGATGCCGCCCGGGGCGAGCGGCCCCGTTTTGACGGCCATCAAACCGATACGGATCGGCGCGTCGGTCTGCGCCGAGGCGATGCCGGTCAACGCCACGGTCAACAGCAGCCCGCGGATCACCAGAAAGACGCTCGACGTAGTTCGCACCGGCATCTCCATCAGGTCTCGGATCTGGCAGCAGAGCCGTCCCGCAGGCACCAGGGCCGTCGTTTCCGCGTGAACCGGCTCAGCGGTTCATCGACATGCTCGAGTCACCATCCTTCGGTGGCACGATCGGTAGCACTAGGTACGACGCGCGGTCACCGCCCGTATAGACCGTGTTGTCACCGAGGTTGTAGGCAGCGAAATAGTGCTGTCCGTCATGCGCATTGACGTCGAGCCGGATGCGGGACCCGGCCTCGAAGATCATGCTCGTCGCCCAAATCTCGACTTCGATCGGCACGACTTCGCCCGGCGTGAGCTTCTGCTCCTCGTCGTGCGTGTGATAAGGCCGATACGGCGTCGAGAGCGCCGGGTCGAGCTTGCGGTGCGACGCCTGCAGGATGCCGCGAGTCGCCGTGACGACGCTACCATCCGGGTTGACCTTGCGCAGATACGCGAAGACGTCGAGGTCGTCCGTCTCCGATGAGACCCACATGACGAGATTGATGTGCCCGGTAATCTCGACATCGGCCGCGAGCGGCTCTGTCGTAAAACTCATCGTCGGCAAACCTTGCCGCGCGCGCCGATAGGCCTCGGGACCGGAGGCATAGGTGAGCTCGTTCTCACGCCTAGGCGCGCTCGTGCTCAAACTGACGTCGTGAATCGCATCGTCGACAACCCCGGCGCGAGCGGCCGTCAAGTAATACGTCGTGTACTGCGTTCGTGCTAGCGGCCACTCATCCTCGAAGCGCCACGTGCACGCCTCTTCCCCCGTGCGGATGCAGAGCTTCACAGGCGGCTCGTCCATGATTCCCGTGTCGATGTCCTTGAGCCAGTAGTCGTACCAGCGCAGCATCTCTTGCTTGCCTTCGTCGGAGTAGAACGCATCGACGTGACCGCCCGTATGCATCTGCAGCTTCTTATTGGCTGAAGCCGAACGGACGAATCCGTCAATGTTGCCGCGCATATGGTGGTTCCAGCCCTGCCAGTTACCCGAGCTGTAAAGCGGCACGGTAATCTGATTCGGCTGCGCGCGCGCCTTGACCTCGTCCCACCACGGACTGTCCATATGATGTGCGAGGAAGTTGTAGATCAGATCCTCGCTCAGCGCGGCCGAGTTGTCGGCGCGAGTATTCTCGAGTAACTGCTTGCCGCGAACATCGAGCCACCAGCGCCCGTAAAAACCCTGGTTGAAGACACCGCCATGGAATACGGAATCGCGATACATATCGGCCCAGCCCTCCCAGGGCACGATCGTCGTCAGCGACGGCGGCCGCAGGCTCGCGACGTTCCATTGGGTGATCGCGTAATAGGAGACGCCGACGAGACCGACTTTGCCTGAGCTCCAGCCCTGGTCGGCAGCCCATTCGATTGCATCGTAATAGTCGCGGGCCTCTTGCATCGACCAGATGTCCGATTGGCCCGGTGAGGTGCCCGTACCGCGCGTGTCGACGAAAACGAGCACGTAACCGCGTGCTGTCCACCACTCAGGCTCTGGACGCTCGACATGCGTGAATGGCGCATCGTGCGGCAGGATTCTGTCGAGCGACTTCTGATAAGCACTCATACTCATGAGCACTGGGAAGTGCATTCCAGCCGCCGCGTCCGGCCGATAGACGTCAGCACGCAACACGGTGCCGTCGCGGACCCGGATCGGCACATCCTGCTCGAAAATCACGCCGTATTCCGGCTGCGAGAGATTATCTTGGGCTAATGCCACTGGAACGGTCACTGCGATCGCGCAGGCACCCAAAACCATCGACACGCAGAACCTGCTGACCTTATGCATTTGATTACTCCGTATTCATCACACCGACGCGCAGCGGCGACCACGCGATACCGTCGGGCGCCTCGTGCCCTTGCGCAAGCAGCACGGGCGGCTCGGTTAGATCGTTGACGTTGAAGATTCGAACCGTGCCCGCATCCGGAAAACCCACGAAAGCCGAGTCGCCGTGCAAGAGCACGCCGAAGTTCCCGTCGCTGGGTACGCCATCATTCAACGGCACCTCACCGACGACCGATCGCGATTCGACGTCGAAGACACGCAGGAACTGTCACACCGGCCCGCCGCCGCCGCCGCCGTTAGGCGCCACCGCAAGGCCGTTCGACCCGATGTCGACACGCCCGGCGAACCGATGCGACGGCACTTCGGCAACGATCTCGAGCCGCTCGGTATCGATGACGGAGATCGACTCCTCCTGCCGGTTTGCGACCCAGACCTCACTGCCGTCCGGGGTTACGGATAGGCCCTCGGCCCCGCGACCCGTGTCGATGACGACTGGCGGGCGGTCCTCGTCGAGAAAGACCACGGATAGCGTCCCTTGCGCGCCGCGGCTCGTCACGTAGGCGCGGCTGCCGTCCGGGCTCAAACGCAGCATATGCCCTTCGCGGCCGCCCGTCGGATAAGTCTTGACGACCCGCATGCTCGTGAGATCGATCAGCGCGATCTGATCGGAATCCTGCATCGTCGCGACCGCATGCTGACCGTCCGGATGAAACAGCACCGTATGAGGCCGAGAGTTCGGGCCCAGATCGAGTCGGCCAATGACCCGCGCGTCGACGATGTCGATGAGCACGATGTGCCGCCCGGGTGCGCTATTGGGACCGTATTCGCCCGTCAACGCATAGCGCCCGTCGGGCGACACCGCCGCTTCGTGCGGAATCGTCGGACCGATCGGCAGACGTGCGACCTCCAGACCCGTGGGTAGATCGATCAGCGATATGCTGCCACCTGCGCGATTTGCCACGACGAGTGTGCCGTCGTGTTGCGCGTGCGCCGATAGCGCAACAACGCTCAAGATCAGAGCCGTCAGCACTGTTTTCGTCATGTCTTTTCCCCTCGATAGATGCCGCAAGTGCCTATTGTGCGAGGCTCTGGTAGGACAGCCGTACGAAATTTTCGGGGTTCATGAAGCCTCCGCCCCACTCAGCGTCGTACTCGCTCATGAGGTTCGCCGCAACCGCCTCGTCCTCCGACAGCCCTCGATCGATCGCAGACTGAATGCGATCGCGTGCAGTTCGAATCACCTCGAGATAAGTCCGAAGGTCTGCCGGCGAAGCGAGCGCTCCGTGCCCCGGAATTATCTTCGTCTGGGCATTCAGGAACGGCAGCTCGAGGACATGCTCGACGCCGGCGACGATTCCGTTAAGTGATCCGTCGCTGGATACATCGACGAACGGATAGGCTCCGTTGTTGAAGACATCGCCCATTTGGATAACGTTCTTCTCAGGATAGGTGATGACTACGTCGCCGTCGGTGTGCGCGTTGGGTACGTGGAACACGACGATATCCGTGTCGTTCCAATAAAAATTGACGCGATCCGGGAACGTGACGATCGGTAGCGCCCCGAACGGTGATGCCGGAATCCGCTGATCGAAGATCTCCCGAAACTGCTCCGTGCTCATTCGCGCTCTAACGTTCTCGTGAGCGACAATGATGGCGCCCGTACGTCCGATGTTCTCGTTTCCGCCCGTGTGGTCTTCGTGAAAATGCGTATTGATCAGGAATTTGACGTCGCTGTCGGTGACCTCGGCAATCGACGCGAGAATCTTATCGCTCAGCGGTGCGTATTGATCGTCGACGAGGAATGCCCCGTCCGACCCAACCGAGAGTGACAGGTTGCCGCCCGCACCCATAAGCATATAAAGATCGTCAACGACCTCTGTTCTCTGAATATGTACCTGAGAGAAATCCTGCTGCGCCAGCGCTACGCCAGTTACCATCGATAGCGTCAAGGTTAAAGTTCTGCTCATTGTTTTCACGTCTCGACTCCGTAGCGTTCTCGACTCTTCACACTGCCTTGCGAACAGCATGGAGCCTAACAAGTCCTGACAAATCGATGTACCTGCAAGAAAAGCTGTCTATTCTTCGCCCGTGTAGCGCAGCACCCAAATACCCTGATTCTTATGACTGACGAAAATATTGCCGCGGATGTCGACGAGCACATCCTCGCTCTGCGTGACGAGAGCGCTGCGCGGCAATGGGCCGCGCCGCTCCCTCGGGTCGGGCGGTAGAAAC
>JAOTTJ010000174.1 GCA_029864465.1 Gammaproteobacteria bacterium
AATAAATCACTTCTTCGATGACCGGCAGCTCGGCGACGGCTGAACGCACGGTCCTGACTGCGAGCTCGGCGGCGAGATCGACGGGATAACCGTATACGCCGGTGCTGATGCCTGGAAAGGCAATCGTGCGCGCGCCCGCCCCGGCCGCCAGCTCGAGCGAACGTCGATAGCACGAAGCCAAAAGCTCCGGCTCACCCTGCTCACCGCCATACCAAACAGGCCCGACCGTGTGAATGACATGCTTGGCCGGCAACCGGTAGCCTTGCGTGATCTTCGCATCGCCTGTCGCGCAACCACCGAGCCCGCGACACTCGACAAGCAGCTCTGGTCCGGCTACGCGGTGAATCGCACCGTCTACGCCGCCGCCGCCGAGCAGCGAGTTATTCGCCGCATTGACGATCACATCGACCGGCAGCGTCGTGATGTCGGCCCGAATCGCGTTGAGGATGATTGCCAAGGCTGTTCAGCTCTCAGCGGCAGAAAGCGCTGCCTTGAGAACACCCGTCACGGCCGCCGTGATTCGTGGTTCGCCGCTCTCGCGCGGGCCCGCCACATTGAGCACGCGCACGCCGGTATCCGTGAGCCATGCACGAATGAGTCCAGCTGCGTCTTGCGCCGAAAGTGACTCGAGGTCCACTGCAAGAACAGGCTTCCCCGAAGACTGCGCGAGCCTCAGTGACAGCGCCGTTCCGCCGGTTGCCTCTCCGAAGCTGAAGATCAGTGTCGCGTCGGAATCACGCACGTTGAGCGCAGTGCGACGTTGATAGGATTCGGTGTCCGTCTCGATAAGCCCCGCATACCGGACCGGAATTCTGCCGTCCTCGGCCCGTCGCCCGTGCGGCACCCAGCCGCCTGTCTCCAGCTCCAACCCCATTGCAACATCGAGCGCCGCACGATCGGCACCGGTTTGTCCACCGGAGACGATTTTTTCTAGCGCGAGCATGCTGCGAGACCCCATACGGGCACAAATACGCAGATTCTGAGCCGCAAGGATGAGTCGCTAACCATCGTCGTCCCCCAGTTGCTCCACTGACCGAAGCAAAGCCGTCGACGCTAGTTTAATTTTTCCAGGCGTCTCATTGTAGGGCGGCCGGCGAGCTAGGAGATGCGCGTCTCTGCCGGCTTGTCGACGTGCACGGTAATCGTCGGGCCGTTTGCATGAAAACGTAACTCGCAGGACTGGGGCAATACAGAGGTGCCGTCAACGGCGGCCCGGTTCAAGAACGTGCCATTGGCGCTGTCGAGGTCCCGAACGCGCCAAGCGCCTTCCTCGGCCCAGAGCACGGCATGGTGGCGGCTCACGCGGTCGTCGGCAAAGTCGATGTCATTCGTGAGTCCGCGACCGATCGACACCGGCTTGAAGAAGCGCTTTTCGTGCGTCGTGCCGTCCCCCGCATCCCATTTCAAGAGGATGAAGCCTGCATCGACGTTGTCGTGGCGGCGCATGGCCCAGCTCAGCGCGGGGTTGTTGGCCTCGACGTCCTTGGCATCACGCACGATCTGCGGCGGCGTGAGATCGTACTTCCAAGAGAACCACGCGAATACAGGCGCTAGCGCCACACCGGAGACGACGAATACCCTCAGGGTCCAATCAGGCAAGCCGAACACTTCATAGAGCGATGCATACCCCTGAGCGAGCGCCCAGAAAATCACGATGTATGCGCCGACGAGCCGCACGACCTTGCGGCGAAAGAGCTCGGAAACGAAGTTCGACAGACTTTTCATGCCCCGGACTGACCCCTAGGGCTTCGGAGCAGGCGTGGTGTTGCTACGAAGCGCGGTGGTATTGTAGCGAGATCTGTACAAGAAGCGCTTCGCGAGTGAGGCGCGACAGATCAGTCGCCTCATTAGAAAAACCAAATCTCACAGTTTTTCAGTCGCTTGCGACCTGCGGATTGCCGCCCGAGCACCGATCCCGGCTGTGCTAATCTAGGCCCGTAACCTATTTGGAGGACGACATGCAGGACAGAAGAAACTTCTTGAAAGCCCTGGGGGGGGTGACAGCCGGGATGTATCTCGCGGGACCGGCATTTGCGCAGGGGCGCAAGGAAGTCATGGTCGGCGATCGGCGGATCAGAGTCGTCGACATTCACTATCACGCGCATATTCCAGCGGTCATGGACGTTATTCGCGGAACCGAGTTCGAGCGCAACATCGGCGGATCGCGCAACCTCGGGCCAGAGCGAATCCCGATCATGGACGCGCGCGGCATCGACGTCGGTGTCATTAGCGCCAACCAGTACTGGTGGTACGGAGCCGATCGTCGGCTGGCCCGAGATGTCGTCCGGGTCCAGGACGAAGGGTTCGCGGAGTGGTGCCAGATGCATCCGGACCGCTACGTGTTTCTGACCTCGGTCGCGCTGCAGTATCCGGATCTCGCGGCGGAACAGCTCGAATATGCGGTCACGAGGCTCGGCGCGCGCGGGGCATCGATTGGCGGGCACGTTGACGGCCAGGAGCCGTCGACCGAATTCTTCGATGAGTTCTGGGCAAAAGCGCAAGAGCTCGACGTCCCGGTCTTCATGCATCCGGGCGGTGCCGAGAACGTTGCGCTCGAGGACGGCTTCGACGGCCGCGGCGATCTGGGCAACATCATCGGCAACCCGCTCGAGACAGCACAGTTCCTAGCGCACATGATTTATGACGGCACGTTCGACCGCTTCCCGCGCTTGAAGGTCGTAGGCGCCCACGGTGGCGGCTTCTTCCCGTCGTATCTCGGTCGATTCGAAGCAGCTTGCGACGTGCGTAACAATGCCGACTGCTTGAACCAGCTCAAACCTAGCGAGTATCTCTGGAAGAATATCTGGGTCGACTCGATGGTGTTCTCCGAGAACGGTATACGGCATCTCGTTGCCGAGATGGGTGCCAGCCAGGTCGTCTACGGCTCGGACATCCCGTTCAACTGGCCGGACACCATCGACCTGATCGTGAATTCGCCCTCTCTGAACGATGCCGAGAAAGCGGCCATTCTGGGCGGCAATCTCATCGACATGCTCGGGCTCGATTGGAGCGTCGACGGCGCGAACGAGTACGACTACTAACGCGAGCACCTAGAGCGTCGGCCTGCGGATCCCTAGATCCGCAGGCCACTTTCTTTCACCTGCCTTTTCAATAGAGGTGCCAAAGCGCCCGCGCAGCACTTGATCCCACAGCACTAAGCCACTTGTCTAAAAAAGAGGCCCTCAGACGAATCCGAGGGCCTAAACGAGGAGCCGGTTAGAGCTGATCTAAGGAATCAGTTTCGATGCTTCGTTCGAAAATGTGCTTTCGACGTCGTTGGAATTGAGTGCCTTGACGGCAAAATAGTACGTCGTGCCGCGGGTGAGATTGTCAACGACAAACGTAGCGAGACCGGGATTCATGACGATGACGTCGTTCGGATAGTTGCCCGAAACTTGACCCCAGTAGATCCGGTAGCCAGCGAGGTCGTTCAGCGGCGATCCGTCCTCGTACGTTGTCGGCGCTTGCCAAGACAGCGTCGCACTGCCCAGCGAGACGGCGTTAACGGTAATTGAGAACCCAGGTAGGCTCGCCGATGACTGGCCATCGCTTACGCTGATGACAATATTCGGGTACGTGCCGACATCACCAGGTGTCGGTGTGCCGTCCAATACCCCCGTTGCCGAGTTGAATGTCGCCCAGCCGGGTTGATTGGCGATCGAGAACGACAGCGCATCACCGTCCGCGTCACTCGCGGCCGGCGCGAACTGGTAGGCAGTGTCTTGAAGCACTGATGTGGTCGGCGATCCGGCGATCACCGGCGGCGTGTTGACGGCCTGCACATCCAGCGTGAAGGCCGGCAGGCTCGCGCTTGCCTGACCGTCGCTGACGCTGATGACGATGTTGGCGTACGTGCCGACATCAGTCGCCGTCGGTGTGCCGCTGAGTGAGCCCGTGCTCGTATTGAACCCGGCCCAGGCAGGTCGATTCACGATCGAGAACGTCAGTGTGTCGCCATCGACATCGCTGGCCGAGGGCACGAACTGATACGCGGTGTTCTGCGACACGGCCGTTGCCGGCGTTCCTGAGATCACCGGTGGCGTGTTGACGGCCTGCACAACCAGCGTGAACGCTGGCAGACTCGCACTGGCCTGACCGTCGCTGACGCTGATGACGACATTGCCGTACGTGCCGACATCGTTTGCCGTCGGCGTGCCACTGAGTGAGCCCGTGCTCGTATTGAACCCGGCCCAGGCAGGTCGATTCACGATCGAGAACGTCAGCGTGTCGCCATCGGCATCGCTGGCCGAGGGCACGAACTGATACGCGGTGTTCTGCGACACGGCCGTGGCGGGGGCTCCCGAGATCACCGGTGGCGTATTGCCGGGCGGCGGGGGTGGCGGCGGTGGCGGGGGCGGTAAGGCCTGAACCGCGATCGAGAACGCGGGCAAGTTAGCAATCGCTTGGCCGTCACTGACACTGATGACGATGTTGCCGTGCGAGCCGACATCGTTAGCCAGCGGTGTTCCGCTGATCGAGCCAGTGGTCGTATTGAACGTAGCCCACACGGGACGATTCGCGATCGAGAAGGTCAGCGAGTCCCCGTCGGCGTCGCTGGCCGCCGGCACGAACTGATAGGCAGCACCCTGTAGGACCGACGTCGCAGGCGTGCCCGAGATCACGGGCGCATTGTTCGGCGGTGGCGCGCCGACAACCGTGATCGAGAAGGCCGACAAGCTCGACGTTGCCTGACCGTCCGTCACGGATAGCTGAATATTGGGATGAGTACCAACATCCGCTGCACGTGGCGTTCCCGATACCTCCCCGGTCACCGCATTCAGCGTTAGCCAGCTCGGGTTGCCGGTCAATATGAATGTTAGCGTGTCACCATCGGCATCGTTGGCGGTCGGGACGAAAGCAAAGAGCGCATCCTGCGCGACCGATGCCGGCGGAACGCCGGAGATCGTGGGCGCCGTGTTTGCGGGAGCGGGGATGGAAGTCCCGGTTAGCACGATGTCGATGTCGGACGTCGAACCGCCGCCGAGCTGCGTAATCGCGCCGTCCAGCATGGCCGCGGCATCGTTCGGCAGCGCCTGACGGGCCGTTGCCGCAGATGTACCTGGCCTTAACGTCATCAACGACGTACGTGTGCTGTCTAACGCGCTTGGCCCGCCGAGCAAGATCGCAGCATCGACACCTTGCAGCGCTCGCCCGATCAAGTAAGACGTGACCGGACGCGCGTCGGTTAGCTCGGCAGCTTGCCCGCCTGAAAGCTGCGTGATTACGCCGTCGAGCACCGGAGTTGCAATCCGTCCGTTGACTGTGAGCTCGTTGCGAATCGACTCCATCGAGACCTGTGCCGCGACGAGCATCGTGATTGCAGAGACATGACGGTTCGTCAATCCGGCGCCCCGGCCATCGAGTACGCCGTCGACGAGGTCCGCTGCAATTGCATCGATGACAAACTGTATCGAAGCAGTGAACGAAGCTGTCTGCATCGTTGTGGCTGTGCGGCGAAAGATTTCGGCCAGGGCTTCGGCCGATTTGACGATCTCGGCGAGGTTGCCGTTGCTGATTGGTGTACCCAGCGGATCGAGACTGAGCGCCGACGTCATGCCGAGATTAAATTCGGTCACGACAGCATCGCGCGCCGTCGACAGATTGGCTGTGCCAAGCCCGCCGTTCATCTGCCGGGCGATCGCTACGGCAAGCGTCGAAAACGGATTGACGTTGGCAACGACTTTTTGTCGCGGTTGGGTCACCGCACCCAGCATCGTGAAATCCAACGGCAGGCGCGTGACGAGATCCAGACCGCCGGTCGCCTGGATCGTTAACGGGTAATGTTTTCCTTTCGTGCGGACTTGAAGATTGTATCCGGCTAACTGATCGCTGAGCGTACTGTTCAGGACCTGGTTATCCCAGGCAAGCACAGTTAGCGTCGAATCGATGACCGGCCCATCCCCGACGCTGCCGGAGAGCTCGAGAGCATAGTCTTGCTCCCCTGGTAATACGGTCGCCGTATCGTCCGATTCTTCGGATGACCCACAACCCTGCAAGATGAGAATGACTGCCGTGAGACGTAGAAGTCTGCCGGCTCCGCGCTGCTGATGCATATCCCGCTCCCCATGACGGACGGCGTCGACCGTGGGAGAGCTCTAGGAGCTCGCGGACCGCAGTGGCTTGCGTTCCGGGGCAGCCATATATCATGGCCGAAGAGGCGAAGCTAAGCGCCTCGCCTACTCGACTGGCAACCCCGCTATCTTCGAATTCGAAGACCGGAAGCTTTGCGTCCCGACCTCACGATCGGTTTGCCGTTTTCAGTCTCAGTCACAAATGGACTGTACGCAGATCAAACTAGCAACGCTGTCAACACCCCGCGATGTGTCGCCAGGAGGAGACGGTTTTAAGTTGGATAACAATAATCGTGATTTCATTATCGAGTCGTAGTTATGAAAAACAGCACAGCTCTCGCACGACTCTTTTTTTCCGTAAGTAACACTCGTCGCTTGTCGCGAATTCACATCGAGGCTGTACCGATAGTCATAATGACCATTTAACGTCTATCTGATTTGCGCAACGGTCGATTACATAGCGCTGCATTTTGTTGAGCAACTCGGTCACGCAAC
>JAOTTJ010000173.1 GCA_029864465.1 Gammaproteobacteria bacterium
CTTCGAGGCGCCGGATTTCGCGGGCAGCGTGCAAGGCCGCTCGCTCACGTATGGCGATTATTCTTTTGGCTATCTAGCCGTGGAGGGGGGGCTTTCTCTGCGCGACAACGCACCGTTTTCGCTGGCGCTCGACGCGCAAGACGTCACATGGCGCAATAATGCCGCCCGCGCGATCACAGGCCGCATCTCGGGAACGAGCGCGGCCCATGACATCGAGCTCGACGTCGAGTCCGCGTATGGCACGGGACTGCTTCGTGCGACGGGAATATGGTCACCCGCGCAGTGGGAAGGCCGCTTCACGGCGCTGACGCTCGATCAAGAATCGCTCGGGTCGTGGCAGCTCGGCGAGCCGACCCGTGCTCGTCTGAGTAGCGGTCGGATCGAGATCGAACCGACCTGTGTTAGACAGGGCGAAGCAAGCCTCTGTGTCTCGGCGCGAATCGGCACGGATGACGACGGCCTCGAAGCGACGCTCAGTAATTTCGATTTGGCCACAGCAAACGCATTTCTGGATGAGGATCTGTCGCTTGCCGGGACGTACGACGCGACCCTTCGACTCGCTGGGCCGCTCCGGCAGCCTACGGGCAGACTCAGTCTGGACGGCGCCTCGACCGTGATTACGATTCGCGAGGGAGCCGGCCCGCCGCTCGAGATCCCGATCGCGCAGCTTGAGCTCGAGGCCGCCCTTCTCGACAGCACGCTCGATCTTGCCGCTACGCTGAGCGGACAAGGCAGCGCAACCGTTTCCCTCGATGCCGAGGTTACAGATATCTGGACCGACGACCCCGGCGTGCGCGCCGAGCTGACCGGTCTGTGGACGGAGCTGACCGCGCTGTCCCTGCTGAGTCCGGACATCGGCGACATCGCAGGCACCGCCACGCTGGACATCCTTGTCTTTGGGACCGTAGGTTCACCCGAGGTGCAGGGCCGGGCACGGTGGATAGAAGGTCAGTTGGCCGTGCCCCGGTGGGGGTTCACGATCGACGGCATAGAGCTCAGCGCATCGAGCCCGGGCGGTGAGCGCCTGCTGGTCGAAGGATACGGCATGGCTGGTGACGGACGGGTCGAGGTCGCCGGCGTCGTGGAGCTGGATGCCGAAGCCGGTTGGCCCATGCGTTTTACGATAGACGGGGAGTCGCTCCAGGCGGTCCAGCTGCCAGACGCGGAGATCTACATCTCGCCTGCGTTGGAGGTCGATGCTGTGTTGCCGACGGTTCGTGTGTCCGGCTCGATCGACATTCCACGAGCGCAACTGCGTCTGGAGGAGGTTCCGGCCCAGGCAGTCGTGCCTTCGGCCGACACCGTCGTCCATGGCATCGATGTTGTGGAGCCTCGTCGCCCCCTCGACGTCTCCGCAGACCTTCGCGTCGAGCTCGGGGACGACGTACGTTATTCCGGTGCGGGACTCGACGTCGGCCTGACGGGTGAGATCGGCCTGAACTATCAATCCGGCCGTAATGCCCTATCGTCGGGCGTCGTGAATCTCGAGGGGACCTACAGCGCTTATGGCCAGACGCTCGCGCTCGAGCAGAGCCGGTTGTTGTTCACGGGTCCGCTCGGTGATCCGGGTCTCGATGTGCGGGCAGTTCGGCAAGTAGAGACGACGACCGTTGGCGTTCGGCTCAGCGGAACGGTGAATTCGCCAACCACAACCGTCTTTTCGGAGCCGGCGATGAACGAGGCCGATGCGCTCGCCTACCTGATTCTCGGCCGGCCGCTGTCTGGTTCCGGAGATGCCGAAACTGCGACCCTCGAGAGTGCGGCAGTCTCGATGGGCTTGCGGCAAGCGCTTCCAGCGATTCAGCGCGTTGGCGAGACGCTGGGTTTCGATGAGTTCAGTGTGCGAACCACGGCTGCCGATACTGGAGAGCTGATGGCCGGTAAGCAGATCAGCCCGAGGCTGTACATGCGCTATACCTACGGAATCTTCAACCGGATAGGAGGCCTGCTGTTTCGGCTGCGTCTGACGGATCGGGTCAGCCTGGAAACTCGATCTGGCGAGTACAAGGCGATGGACCTCATTTACACAGTGGAGCGGGAATAAAATGTTTGAGCAACTACATCTCTGGCTGACGGTCGCGATTGTCGCGTTACTCACGCTCTTCCTGCTCCAGAACCTCGTGACCGTCGAGGTGACGTTTCTCTTCTGGGCGGTCCAACTGCCCCGGGCTATAGTCGTTTTCGTCGTCTTCGCTTCGGGCGCTCTGTTCGGCTGGATCTTGAATAGCGTGCGTCGCCATCGTCGGCGGTCCGGCTAGACATTGATTGGCTGTCATCAGGATGAGGCGCGCGTTGATGCGTCGCTGCTCTTCAGGCGCTCCATGTGCACGATCAGGCCATCTGTCGTTTTTTTGAGCAGCGCGAGCTCCTCTACTGACAAGTCCTCGAGGTGTTCCAAGTTGTATTCGATCGTCTCGACGATCTGCCTGGCTGGCCTTTGGATTGGCCTCATGAAATAGCCGGTGACGCTGGCTACTATCGTTCCGAAGAAGATGACCGATCCGACGAGTATCCACGCTCCGCCAATTGCCTGCCCTAGACCGGATTCCGGCGTATCCGCGATTCCAGCCGTGGAAAGAGCGGCGATCCCCCAATAAAGCGCCTCGCCGTATGTCGTAATACTCATGCCCGCCGCAGCGCGTTCCGCAAGGAGCAGGCCCGCGGAGAACAGCAGCCATAGGGCTACGAGCAGCAGGATAACTTGCGAGATGTAGGTTTCCGAATATAGAGATTGCAGATATCGGCCCAGCTTCGGCGTGTGGCTTACCCGAAGTCTGACCGAGCGACGGCCAGCCGTTCTCTTGGGCGCAATCGATGATCGTTTTACCATTATGTCTCTCCTGATCTGCGACGCTCCGGCGGTCATTTGGAGGCGACGAACTACAATATAGCGGATCGATTTGCGTAGAGCGGCCCGGGGTTACCGCAACTCCGTCGACCCGGGGTAGATGCGGTCGATGCTCGGGAGTAGGCCTGAGTCGTTAAGGCGCCGTTACTTGACATCATGTGGAGGTCGATCGATCGCAAGTGGTCGGGGGCTTCCGTCGGGGCTCGATTGGCGGCTAAGATCACCGAACCTTGGATCCGCAGACCTGTCAAACGGTGACAGGGACCGGTCCATATGTGACCATATGCCGCGACTCGGCGTGCTGGCCCGCGGGAGTGGCAGCGCAGCCGCTCGATGACAATTCGATCGAATCGAAGATCTTGCGCGCAAGTCGTTGGAATATCTGGATAAAGGAGTAGCGCCACGATGGCCTTCAAGCTGACGATCAATGGCACTGACCACGAGGTCGATGTCGAGCCGGAAACGCCGTTATTGTGGGTCCTGCGTGACACGGTCGGCCTGACCGGTACGAAATTCGGCTGCGGAATCGCGCAGTGCGGTGCCTGCACGGTGCACCTCGATGGTCAGCCGGTGCGCTCCTGCAGCACGGCCGCGGCGAGCGCCGTCGGTCGCGAGATCACCACGATCGAGGGCTTGTCGCCGGATTCCAGCCATCCGCTGCAACGCGCGTGGGTGGAACACACCGTCCCGCAATGCGGCTACTGCCAATCCGGACAGATCATGTCGGCCGCGGCACTGCTGTCACGTAATCCGAATCCGAGCGACAGCGAGATCGACGCCGCCATGGCCGGCAATCTCTGCCGCTGCGGCACGTACTCTCGAATTCGTGCGGCCATCCACCGCGCGGCCGAGATTGCAGAGTCCTAAGGGGGGCGCGACATGATCGACGTAAATACGAAACTGACGCGCCGAACGCTGATCCGCTCGATGTCCGCCGCCGGCGGCATGATCATCGGCTTTCAGGTTCCCGGTGCCCTTGCGGCCGTCATCGCGCCGAAGCCTTGGACGACGCCGACGGACGGCGTCGAGATCAACGCCTGGCTTGCAATCGACGCCGACGGCACCGTGACAATTCGCGTTCCGCACACCGAGCAAGGGCAGGGCGGTCTGACCTCCGTCGCGATGCTGATCGCCGAAGAGCTCGACGTGCCCTGGGATAGCATTCAAACGGTCTTCGCGGATATGAATCGCCACGTCAATTATGGCGAGGAGTACATCGTCACGACGACGCATGGCTCCCAGCTCGTCCGACTGCAGCACCCGCATCTGATGCAGGCCGGTGCCTCGGCGCGTGAGCGACTCAAAGAGGCCGCAGCACGTGCGTGGGGACTCGACCGTGCGCAAATCACGGCGCGCCAGGGTGTGCTCAGCGCCGGTAGCCGCAGCGCGCCGTACGCAGAATTCGCGGCGCAAGCGGGGCAGATCACGCTCGCCGAAGAGCCGGCGATCAAGAAGAATCCCGACGAGTGGTGGCTCCTGGGTAACTCGACGCCGCGAATCGAGGTTCCGCTGAAGGTCAACGGTAGCGCCCAGTACGCGATCGACACGCAAGTCGAAGGCATGGTGTACGCAGCGGTTAAGAGCTGCCCCGTGCCTTGGGGGCGTCTTGTAAGCTTTGATTTCGATCAGGTCAGAGATCGGCCCGGCGTGATTGCGGCCGTCGAGCTCGAGGCAGTGCCTGGGAAGACGGCATTCTCGGACCTGCAAAATGGCGTCGCGGTGGTTGCCGATACCTGGTATCGGGCCAAGACCGCGCTCGATCTCATGCCGATTGAATGGGATTTCGGTTCGGATGCCGAGGTCAGTAGCGCGACACAAGCCGATACTGCGCATCGTCTCTGGGAGGAGACCGGCGACGTCAGCAACGAAGTCGGCGGAGATACGCTCGGGATGATTGCCGATTCAGACAGAGTCATCACTAGCGAGTTTCACCGTCCGTACGAGACGCACGCGCGGATGGAACCGATCAATGCGACGGTGAGCATCACCGATGAGCGTGTGGATGTCTGGTCACCGACACAGAATCAAGCAACGCCCGTGATGCTCGTCGCCGATCAGCTCGGTCGAGATCCCCGTGATGTCTACGTCAATACTGTATTTCTCGGTGGCGCATTCGGCGGTAATGGTGGCGGCAACACGGCTGTGACACGACAGGCTGCCGAGATCGCCCGCCAAGTTGGACGGCCAGTCAAGGTCATCTGGTCGCGCGAGGAAGACATCACGAACGATAAGCAGCGCCCGCCGGTCCATACGCGACTCTCGGCTGCGCTCGGTGATAATGGATTGCCGAACGCATTCTTTTCGCGCGCTGTCTGGTTTACTCAGAATGCTGCCGAGCGAATCGGGCCGGCAACGGCCGACGTCGCGATCAATACGATGCCGTATCAGGTCCCGAACCGTCGTCACGAGCGCCATAACGTCGCTGCGCACATTCCAACGGCGACGCATCGAGGCCCGGGTGCGAACCAGAACGGCTTCATCATCGAGCAGTTCGCTGACGAGCTCGCGCTAGCCGGCGACTGGGATCCGCTCGAGTGGCGCATCGAGATGACGAAGGGTCTCGAGCCATGGCAGCGCGTGCTGTTGAAGCTCAAGGAGGTCGCGGGATTCACGACCGATCTGCCTCGCGGCCAAGGCATGGGTGTCGCCGTCGTCGAGGATCATGCTGCCTACTGTGCCGCATGCGCGACGGTGTCGGTCAGCCGGCGTGGCGAGCTGCGCGTCGAGAAGGTCGTGCTCGTGCACAACAGCGGTTACATCGTCAATCCGAGCGGCGCAATCGATCAGCTGGAGGGCTCGGTCTGCTATGAGCTCTCACACGCGCTCTACGGCGGGCTGAATATCCAGCAGGGCCGCGTCGTCAACACGAACTTCGACAGCTACAACCTCATGCGCATGCCACAGGCGCCGGAGGTCGAAGTGCACTTTGCGCTGTCGCAGGACGGTTGGTGGGGTGGTTGCGGCGAACCCGGTGGACCGCCGACGCCGCCCGCGGTTGCGAATGCGATCTACTTCGCCACGGGTAAGCGCGTGCGCTCGACGCCGATAATGCGGCATGATCTGAGCTGGTCGTAGAGTCATAAGCGCGATCACTGTTCGCAGCGGGAGGCGCGCCGAACGCCGCTAGACAGAAGCGGTCGTGCGCCGATGTGCAGCGTTGAGTGTCCGTTCTCGGCCGGTAGCAGGCGTTCGCATTCGACAGCCCGCCTGCTGGGCCGATCGATCTACTCGAGCTCGAAGCGACGGGCGCTTTCTAGATCGCAGCCGCGCTCGGAGTGGCTGAGCTCCGGCCGATTGTTGAAGACGAAGCGCGACGTCACTGGTTCAACGAGATATTCGGGACTCTCGAGAACGAACTCATATGACATCTGCGTACCGTCGTCGCTGAGCTGAAACCTCTCCATGACTCGTTTGCCGCCCGCGGAGGGTATGCCGTATCCCGTCCCGGCAGCGTGATCGGCAAAGTTAGCCGTCTCGACCACCAGCAGCTTATTGCCTGCGCCTTCCCAGCGGCCAATAGAGTGTCCGTGCAGGAACCGCTCGCTGGTATCCGGATGCCCACGCCCGTCCGTGTAGATGACTCGCTCGGAATCCATCCAGTCGATGCGCATTCGCACGGCGTCGTCGCCGATATCGATCAGCGTAACGACGGGGTAGAACATCAGATTGGGGACGCTCATAGGAACACATTCCGACTGCGGTGTGGAAACGCCGTCGT
>JAOTTJ010000175.1 GCA_029864465.1 Gammaproteobacteria bacterium
GCCGCTACGATCCAAAAGCCGGTTCCGAGGCGGTTTTTATCTCCACGATCGCCCGGCGTCGCATGATCGATCGATTGCGGGCCAAGGACCGGCGGCCGCGGACCGAGCCACTCGATGAGGGCTTGACTCTGGGCACGGCGGACCCGGCGCCCGACGCAGGCATGCTTGCCGTGGATGCGCAGATCGCAGCGCTCAACTCGAGCAGCTCGGCTGCCGTAAGATTCGATTCAGTCATGATGCTGGCAAGGTTTGGTGGGCCGTGTAGGAATCGAACCTACAACCAATGGATTAAGAGTCCACTGCTCTGCCAATTGAGCTAACGGCCCAAGCTCGTTTCGATGATTTTAGATGAATGGGGTGGACGATGGGACTCGAACCCACGACGACCGGGATCACAACCCGGGGCTCTACCAACTGAGCTACGCCCACCATTGTTATCTTTACCCGTACCGCCATGCGGCATCATGGCGCGCCCGGCAGGACTCGAACCTGCAACCCTCGGCTTAGCTTACCACTACTGTTTTCACAGCCCCTATTCGGGTTTGTGGCCTGGACCATCTCTTCACCATCGCAGGTGCCGCACGTATGGCCTCTACGGATCCCCTAGCTGCCGTCGCCGGCGATGCTACGATGCACTACCCTCGCTCGCGCGAGCCTTCGAGCATCGTGGGTCTGAGCCGCCCTGTGCGAGCACGGCGCTTCAAGACCCTAGGTTTCCACGGGATTGCCATCAGCATGACCTGTTAAGGGTTCCCCGTTACAGTGCGGTCCACTCTGGCGATTCCGTTTCTCGCCAGAGGCTCCTTCCCTCGTTGAAGGCCGATGCTCTATCCGGTTGAGCTACGGGCGCCTTAGCCGCAATGCTACCAAATACCCATCGGCTATAGCGAAATCCGAGTTGGTCGGGGCAGACGGATTCGAACCGCCGACCCTCTGCTCCCAAAGCAGATGCGCTACCAGACTGCGCCATGCCCCGCCCGGCCCCGGATTCTCGGGCCTACAGCGTGGCATGTTAAGCGCGCCTTCGAGAACAGGTCAATCGCTAGGTTGCGCCAGACCGAGCTTCGAGACGGATGCGAGAACAAGCCGAAAGCCTGCAACTGGCACACGGGATTAGCTATCATCCTCGCTTCGAATCGTAATGGATCAGGAACAACCATGCGCATACTCAAGACTCTGGCCTGCGTCCTGCTCATATCTGGCGTTGCCGGTGCTCAAGAGCTCGAGGTCGATGGTGGCGAGCCTGCCACGAGCCCTCGTGTGCAGATCGTTACGAATGTCGGCTCCTTCGTCATCGAGCTCGACAGCGAGCGTGCCCCGTTTACTGTCGACAATTTCCTCAACTACGTCAGGCAAGGCCACTACACGGGAACGATCTTCCATCGCGTCATTCACGGCTTCGTCGCCCAGGCCGGAGGGTTCACAGCGGACTTCTCGACAAAACCAGTCGGCCAGTCCGTCGTCAACGAGTCAGGTAACGGCCTCAGCAACATGAGGGGCACCGTCGGACTGGCTCGCCAGACCGCTCCACACTCGGGAACCGCGCAGTTCTATGTCAACTTGGCCGACAACATGGACCTGAACCCGCGCCCGACTCGCTGGGGCTATACGGTATTCGGCCGCGTGATCGAAGGCATGGATATCGTGGACGAGATCGGCCAGAAGCCGACTGGTGCCGGCGGCGAGTTCGATCGCGACGTGCCCCTGGAGACGATCATTATCGAGCGCGCGGAACTGCTCTCCGAGTAGGGCCGTGGCCACCTTGTTCATCTCGGATCTGCATCTGCATGCGGAGCGGCCGGGTGGAATCGAGCAGTTCTTGCACTTCATGCGTACGGACGCACGCGCGGCATCGGCGCTCTACATTCTCGGAGATCTGTTCGAGGCCTGGATAGGCGACGACGATACCGATCCCGGGCATGCGCCAGTCATCGCTGCGCTGGCCGAGCTCAGGCGAAAAAACGTGCCCTGCTATTTCATGCACGGCAACAGAGATTTCTTGATCGGCAAACGCTTCGCGGCTGCGACGGGCTGCGTGCTGCTGGACGACTGGCATGTCGTTGAAATCGCAGGCCAACAAGCGGTGCTGACGCACGGAGATCTACTGTGCACCGACGATACGCCGTATCAAGAGTTACGCGCGATGGTCCGCGAACCCGCGTGGCAACGCGAGTTTCTCGCCAAGCCCCTGGATGAGCGGCGCGCGATCGCGGCCGGTCTGCGCGAACGCAGCAAGACGGAGACCGCCGCGAAACCCGCTGAGATCATGGACGTCAATCAGGCGGCCGTCGAGGCGGCGCTGCAGCGACATGGCGTGAGCATCCTACTGCATGGTCATACCCACCGTCCGGCCGTGCATGAATTCGTTATGGACAGCGCGCCGGCTACCCGAATCGTTCTCGGCGATTGGTACGATACCGGCAGCGTGCTGCGCTGGGGTGGGTCCGGGTTCGCCCTTGAAACGCTCGCGCAGCTCTAATGCCGGATCCGACGAGCGCTCAGGCCCGCGCGGCTGCGATGGTATCCGCGTCGAACGCGTCGACGAGATCCGCCGTGGACTGAAACCGTTCGTCCGGATCGACTGCCAACATTTTATCGAGCAACGGTTGGATCGTGGTGAAGGCATCGATGAGCACAGGACGCGGCGCGTGCGTGTGCTGATAAATCACGGCCATCGGCGAATCGGCGACGAACGGGCGCTTGCCCGTTAGCATCTCGTAGAGAATACAGCCGAGGCTGTAGATGTCCGAGCGCTCATCCACAGCCTCGGCATGCCCCTGTTCAGGGCTCATGTAGTAAGGCGTTCCGAATATCTGTCCCGTGCCTGTGATCGCCGCCTCGAGTCTCATCTGCTTGGCTAGCCCGAAGTCGATGAGTGCCACGGTATCATCCCCCCGAAACATGACGTTCGCAGGCTTCAGATCTCGGTGAAGAACCCCGACGTCGTGGATCGCACCGAGCGCCAGCGCGATCTGCCGTGCGTAATCGAGCGCCTCGGCCTGGCCTAGCACTCTTCTCAATCGCTTTGCGAGACTGCCTCCTGCGAGGTACTCCATCGCGATGAACGCATGGTCATCAGCGATGCCGAGATCGTAGATTTTCACGACGTTCGGGTGGTCGATGTTCGCGATGATCTCGTATTCCTGCAGGAAGCGGTCGAACAGATGGCTGCCACTCTTATCCGGCATATGCTTGAGCACTTTGAAAACCCGGCGTTCGCTTGTGCCGTCCTCCTGAGCGAGATAGACGCTCGACAGGTCGCCCGAGTGAAGCTCGGCGATAAACGAGTGCTTACGTAGGCCGTTGAGCGCAAACCCTTCACTGCGGGCAGACCCCGATAGCGCGCCGTCCGGTGCCGCCGAGTCGAGCAACGCGCGTACGGCGTGAACGAGCCGCTGATGGGTCACGCGCGATTTGGGAAAGTAATCCCCGGCGCCGAACTTCATGGCATCGACGGCGAGAAACTCATCACCGTCCGCTGCAAAAACGATCACAGGCGGACAACCTGCGCGCGAGCGCATTGCGCGCAGCAACGCGAGATCTCCTTCGTTTTGCAGAGGATGGCCGAGCAAAATGAGGTCGAGATCAGTGAGCGGGAACGCCTGGGTCAGCGGTCCTGCCGAGCTCGGCTGATAATCCTGGATCATCGCCTCCGGCCACTCGACCTCGAGATGATAGCGAAGTACGCGCCGGTACTCCGCGTCATCGTCGATGATCAGAAAACGCATCGAGATTGGACCCTCGCCTACCGGCGTGCCGCTCTACAAGCCGCCTGCAGCCTGCATCGCGTCGTCGTCGCCGCGCCCGTCACGCTCCTCGCGAAGGACTCGCGCGTCCCGCTTCGCTCTGGTGGCATCGGCCCGAGCGACCTCGAGCCGGTCGAGGTAGGCTTGTGAGACGTCTCCGGTTACATACTCGCCGGAGAAACATGAGGTATCGAAGGCTTCGATCGTCGCGCTCTCGTGCCGCACGGCCTGCACGAGATCATCGAGATCCTGATAGACGAGCCAGTCCGCGCCAATAATCTCTTGAATCTCCTCGACACTGCGACCGTTCGCGACCAGCTCGCTCGCGGCAGGCATATCGATACCGTAGACGTTCGGGTAGCGGACCGGCGGTGCCGCGGAGGCGAAGTAGACCTTCGCCGCGCCCGCTTCTCGGGCCATCGCAATGATCTGCTGCGACGTCGTTCCTCGAACGATCGAATCGTCCACGAGCAGGACGTTCTTATCCGCGAACTCCAGATCGATGGCATTGAGCTTACGCCGCACAGACGCGCGCCGCTCGTCCTGGCCCGGCATGATGAACGTCCGACCGATATAGCGGTTCTTGATGAACCCTTCCCGATACTTCACGCCGAGTTCGTGCGCAACCTGCACGGCCGCCGTGCGCGAGGTATCCGGTATCGGAATGACGACGTCGATATCGTGCTCGGGCCTGAGCCGCAGAATCTTGGCCGCAAGCGATTCACCCATGCGCAAACGGGTCTTGTACACGGAGAGCCGGTCGATCACGGAATCGGGCCGCGCGAAGTAGACGAATTCGAAGATACACGGCGAATAGGTCGCGCCGTTTCGATACTCGCGCCGATGTACGACGCCCTTCGTATCGATGAACACGGCTTCGCCGGGCATGACGTCCCGATCGAGCTCGAAGCCGAGCGCATCCAGCGCGACACTCTCGGATGCGACGATGCGCTCGGGTCCCTGCGCGGTCTTGCGCGAGCCGAGCACGAGCGGGCGAATTCCGTGCGGATCCCGAAAAGCCACGAGCCCGAATCCGATGATCATCGCGACGACCGCGTAGCCGCCCGAGCAGCGCCGATGAACGGCCTCGACGGCCCCGAGAATCGCGTCCGGCGTCAATCCGTCTCCGGACAAGCGACCGAGCTCGTGCGCGAAGACATTGAGCAATACCTCGGAGTCCGAGCCGGTGTTCAGATGACGCCGATCGCTCTCGAGCAGCAGCCGCTTGAGCTCCTCGGCGTTGATGAGATTGCCGTTGTGTGCGAGGCAGATGCCGTATGGTGAGTTGACGTAGAACGGCTGCGCTTCAGAGAGGCTCGCGCTACCGGCAGTCGGATAGCGCACGTGGCCAATACCAAGGTTACCGCGCAGCCGGAGCATATGGTTCTGCTGAAACACGTCCCGCACGAGTCCGTTGCTCTTGCGCAGGTGCAACTGGCCCTCGTGCTCGGTCATGATGCCCGCCGCATCCTGACCGCGATGCTGCAGATTCGTCAATGCATCGTAAATGGCCTGATTGACGGGCGATTGCCCGACGATCCCTACAATTCCGCACATGTCGATATCACCGTAATCAGAAGAGGGTTACCCGAGGTCAGCCCTCGGTCTCCCCGATATAGCTGCTGCCGAGTGCCGCGTAGTAGCGAATCCCTTCGGCGACACGATCGCCGGCTGTCTTGAGTCGAGCACTCTGCCACCAGGGGTCGGCGTCGAGCCCGGCGTATTCGAGCACGATGACGGCAAGCCCGACGATTAACGCACCGCGACCGAAGCCGAACAGTGAGCCAAGCACGCGGTCGGTACCGCTCAAGCCGGATGCACGAATGATCTCGCGCACGAGCCAGGCGACGATACCGCCCGCGATCATGATGACGATAAATATGAACGCTCGCGCAGCCCATATCTGCAGCTCGGGCGCCACGACCCATTCCCCGAGCATCGGCTCGACGACCCAACTGAATCGCCAGGCGAGCCAGATTGCAGCGAGCCAGGTTGCAATCGAAAGCGCCTCTTTTGCAAAACCGCGCCAGAAGCCGAATCCGGCCGAGCCCAGACATACCGCGATGATCAGCAGGTCAATCCAGGACACTGCGCGCCATCTCCCGGCTATTCGAAAACGACTTGGGCAACGAATCCATGGGCGGACAAGGAAGAGGCTACCGCCTCGGCGCGCTCGCGCGTGCTCTGTGGACCGATTCGTACGCGATGCACGACGCCGCCTCGAGCCGGAAACGCCGATACGTGCGCATCGAAACCGAACGTGCTGACACGCGCCGCCTGCCGCTCGGCATTGTCCTGGTCGCCGAATGCACCGATCTGGATGTACCACTCGCTCTCGTTTGCAGCGGCCCGCTCGACCGATGGAGTTTCAGGCTCTGCCGTAGGCGCCGGCGTCGAAGCAGGTCTAGAGGACGTTGTCGTGCGGCTATCCTCACGGCTCGCGGCTGTCGCGCTAGCCGCCGGTGTCGCCGGCAAGGCGCTGGCGGCCGGCGATTCGCGCCGGTCGAGCACAACTGTCTCGGTTCTGATGGGCGGATTCTCTGCGGACGGCACAGGCAGATCCAGCGCCGTGGCCGCCGGCTGGCTGATCTGCTCCGGGCCATCGAGCACCCAGGGGATCAGCCACGCGCCTATCGCCACGAGCACGGCCGCACCAACGAGTCGTTCCTTCAAGCCCCGGTCCATTTGGCGGAATCTTCGCCCGATGAAGGCCGGGAGTATAGCTCAAGCGCCTCCATGGCGGGACCGACGATCTGAAAAGAGCCGAACGTC
>JAOTTJ010000176.1 GCA_029864465.1 Gammaproteobacteria bacterium
CTACGACGAGAATCACGCCTAGGTGCGATTCTCTCAACAAGACATCACCGAGGTTTAGCACTGATATTCCGCAAGTCCGAACGATGCCGCTCTAGACAGGCGAGGCGGCATTATTCGCAGGATCTTCCTCAGCCAGCTGCGCCCGCATCTCTCGGAGGTGGGCATAATAATCCGCTGCGTCACCGTAATCTGCGAAACGCGCATATCGCCGATGCGGGTCGAGCACCTTGCGCGCATGCTTGATCGGGCACCAATACTGCTCGGTTCGCGCGGCAATCTCGCGTGCATACGCGAGCAGGCCGCCCGCGTACCCGCAATAGATGCAGTTGAGCCTCTCAATACTATTCAGATAAGACAGACTCTGACGATCGATGACGATGAATTGCGAGCGCGCAACGCGCGGCAGACCGTAAAGGCGAAAACAGATCGCCTGGTAAGCGGACAAACCGATGTCCAGGATCACGAACGGCACGATCATCGCGTAGATAAACGGCGCCGACAGCACATTTCGCGGACTGCTCTCGCGCAACCATTGCGGTAGTTTCGTCCGCAGGCGCGCGTGACTCTCGCGAACGGCCTGCTCGAACCGAATCTTCGTGCCTTCGATGCGGTAGCGGATCCGCTCCTGCTGTGACTGAATAATCTGCCCGAGCTCCTGCTCGAGCCGCGAAATCTCTTCGAGCACCTCACGAACTCGCGGACTCGCGCCCGAGATCCCGGCCGCGTCGAGCGTCAATCGAACGATCATCTGCCGCGCTTCCTCTGGATCCGGCTCGAGCGTTGCTCCGAAGCGTTTTTCGAGCTCGTGCATGACAGAACTGTCAGCGCGCTCGATCGAAAATAGCTCGCTGACACCGCGCTCACGCGCATGCATCACGAGACGCTCGAGCAGTAACAACTCGACGCCTCTTCGCAGCCACTCGTCGAGCACGGTCACGACAAGCTCGGCACCCTTCTCATCCGCTACCCGGGTGTAACGACCGAGGCCAATCTGGCGCTCCGTGCCGTCCACATCCACCGTGACGACGAACGCGACATCGCCGTCATCCGACGGATCGCAAAGGCGGCTAAGCGCCTCAGGGCTTGGCTGTGTGATACGGTCGAGAAATACCGAGCGCCGCGCGTGTGCAGAAAGCGCATCGAAGAATACCTGCTGGAGTGCAAGGTCGTGCGCCGTGATCGCGCGAATACTAACCTCGGTTCCATCAGCCAGAGTCGCCATGATCGTATATCCCGTGAAAGCTGTAGCTCAGAGGCTAACGCAAGCGGACGCCGCCGGCGACCGTGAGAGCGAAACCCTTATCGAGCCACACAGGAACGTCGCCCACGCGCTGTAGGCCTATATGCTTGTAACCGGTGAGCGTGAGATGCTCGAGCCACGGCCTACGCAAAAATACGAATGGCCGCGCACGCCGCGACATATACTATGACCCAAGGAGGTTCGTTTAGATGCCCATACCACTGGAAATTACCGTACACAACATGGATTCCTCGCCTGCCGTGGAGGCAGCTGTGCGCGAGAAGGCTGAGAAGCTCGAGCGTTTTGCCGAGAAAATCATGGGCTGTCAGGTCCGTATCGACGCGCCCCACAAGCACCACAACAAGGGCAAGCTTTACCACGTCTCCGTAGAGATCCAGGTCCCTGGCAAGCATATCGTCGTCAGCCGCGACCCCGGGCAAAATCATGCCCATGAGGACCTCTACGTCGCGATCCGCGATGCATTTCGCGCGGCCGGTCGGCAGTTGCAGGAGCACACGCGCGTACGCCGCGGCAAGGTCAAGCATCACGAGACACCGCCCCACGGTCGTATCGCAACCGTTCACGCGAGCGAGGACTACGGCACCATCACTACCGCAGACGGACGCGAGGTCTACTTCCATCGTAATAGTCTGCTCAATGCCAAGCTCGAAGAAATCGAATCCGGCGCCGAGGTCCGATTCGATGAGGAGATCGGCGACAAGGGACCGCAGGCGTCTTCAGTCAGCCTAATCGGCAAGCACCACCTGACGAGCTGAGCGTGGCCGCGAAGGCATTCGCGGATGTTAGCCATTAATGCAAACGACGAACTCGAGTCGCGCGGCCTTGCCCGCGAGAACGCGTGAGATATATGCGTCAACAGCTCGCCGCCTGCCGCTCCTTCGCCCAGCATGACCGATACGCCTGCGTCATGGCACACGCTGTCCCGCGCTGACGCGTTGCGTGAGCTTCGCGCGGGCACGGAAGGCTTGAGCGGCGAAGAGGCGGCTCAGCGGCTCGATCGCTACGGCATGAATGAGCTGACAGCCGGCGAGCAAGTCTCAGCCTGGCAGGTGCTCGCAAGTCAGTTCAAGAGCGCTTTGATCGTTATCCTGTTGGTCGCAACCGCGATCTCGGCCGGGCTCGGCCACGCGATCGAATCCATCGCGATCGCCGTCATCGTGAGCTTCGCGATCTTGCTGGGCTTCGTCCAGGAGTATCGTGCCGAGCGGGCAATCGCGTTGTTGAAAGAGATGGCGGCACCGACGGCCAAAGTTCTGCGCGATGGTGTCGAGCGGACCGTACCTGCGCGAGAGCTCGTTCCAGGCGACGTCATTGTTCTGAGCGCGGGTGATAAAGCACCCGCAGATGGGCGGCTGCTCTCCGCCTTCAATCTCAAAGCCGACGAAGCCTCACTGACCGGGGAATCCGTCTCGGTCTCAAAGCTGACCGACGTCCTCGATGACCCGGCGTTGGCGATCGGCGATCGCAAGAACCTGATCCACTCGGGCACGACTGTGACCTACGGCAGAGGCACTGCACTTGTCTTCGCCACGGGCATGCATACGGAGTTCGGCAAGATCGGTGGATTGCTCGCCACGCTCGAGGATCCGAAGACGCCGCTGCAACAAAACCTCGACCGGCTCGGCAAAGTACTCGCAGCCGCAGCGCTCGTCGTCGTTGCAATTGTCGTCGCGCTGGGCGTCGTCAGAGGCGCAGTGATGCTGGACATGCTCATCTTTGGCATCGCGCTCGCTGTCGCCGTCGTGCCCGAGGCATTGCCTGCGGTCGTGACGATCTCGCTCGCGCTCGGCATTCAACGAATGGCGAAACGCAACGCCCTGATACGGCACCTGCCGGCCGTCGAGACCCTCGGCAGCACGTCGGTCATCTGTACGGACAAGACCGGCACGCTGACCAAGGACGAGATGACCGTGCGCAAGATCTGGGCCGGCGGTCGTTTCGTCGATATCTCCGGAACTGGCTACGCTCCAGATGGTGTCTTTTCTGTCGATGGGCAAATCGTCGAACCCGATAGAGCGCTGCGTGAGTTTCTCGAAGCCGCCGTGCTTTGCTCCGATGCGGATCTCGTCGAGGAAGACGGCCGCTGGGACGCTAGAGGGGATCCGAGCGAAGGCGCGCTTATTTCGGCGGCAGCGAAAGCCGGCATCTCGAAGACTGTCCTCGAGACACAGTGCCCGAGAATCGATGAAATTCCGTTTTCGTCGGAGCGCAAGCGCATGACGACGTTGATCCGCCGCGCGTCCGAATCCATCGCGTACTCCAAGGGAGCGCCCGAAGTTATCCTGGCGTCCTGTAACGCGTGGCGCGTCGGTGACGACGTCGTGGAGCTCGAGCCAGACGACCGCGAGATGCTCGAGCGCGCAAGCACGTCGATGGCAGCGGAGGCCTTGCGCGTGCTTGCCGTCGCCTACAAACCGACAGACGATGAGGCCGCCGCCGAAAACGAAATGGTGTTCCTCGGGCTCGCAGGCCTCATCGACCCACCTCGTGAAGAGGTTGCCGAGGCCATCGCGACGTGCAACGCAGCAGGCATAAAGCCGGTCATGATCACCGGGGATCATCCGCAGACTGGTGCGGCCATCGCGCGCGAGCTTGGCCTGTTGACGACGGGCCTCGTCGTGACCGGCCCCGAGCTTCAGGCGATGTCTGATGCGCAGCTCGCGCAGAATGTGCAGAACATCGAGGTCTACGCACGCGTCTCGCCCGAGCAAAAAATCCGCGTCGTCGACGCCTGGCAGAAGCGCGGCGCCGTCGTTGCGATGACCGGCGACGGCATCAACGACGCGCCGGCTCTGAAGAAGGCCGATGTCGGAATCGCCATGGGCCTGACGGGCACCGACGTGAGCCGCGAAGCTGCGGATATGACGCTTACGGATGACAACTTCGCCTCGATCGTCAGCGCAACGGCCGAAGGCCGGAGAGTATTCAGCAACATCAAGAAATTTCTGATGTTTCTACTGTCAGCGAACATCGGCGAGATCGGCGTAATTGCCGTGGCTGCACTCGCAGGGCTACCACTTCCCTTGACCGCCGTGCAGATTCTTTTCATCAATCTCGCAACCGATGGGCTACCCGCCCTCGCCCTTGCGACGGACCCGCCCGCGCCCGGCTTGATGCGCGCGTCCCCTCGCGATCCTAATCGCTCCATTTTCACGCTACCCGTCATCGTACTACTGGTTCTCGGCGGCCTGTGGTCTACAGTCGTCGGCATCGGTCTCTTCCTCGGGCTGCTAAACTCGGGCCGCCCGCTGGAGGAGGCCATGGCCATGACCTTCCTCGTTCTCGTGCTCATAGAGCTGTTCGAGGCCTACAGCTTCCGTTCCGACCGTGATTCGATATTCAATAAACCGTTCGCCAATCGTTGGCTGAACACGGCCGTTATCTCGGAGCTCAGCTTGTTGCCACTGATCGTCTACCTACCGATGTTCCATGCGCCCTTCGGCACCTTCGGGTTTGCCGCATCCGACTGGGCGCTCGTCGTCGGGCTCGCGTTCACGATCCTGCCGGTCCTGGAGCTCGCCAAGCTCGCTATCCGCCGCAACCTCTTCGGCAGCTTCGCAACCGCGGCCTGAGCCCAGATGGCCGATTTACTCGCGCCTGACCGTCCCAAAGCCACCTCCGCTCGGCCGCTGCGCGACCTCGTGCCGTTCGTGCGTCCGTACGTGGGACGGCTCGCGCTCGCGTTATTGGCGCTGGCCGTTGCCGCCGTCGCAATGCTCGCGTTACCCGTAGCATTGCGCCATCTCATCGACAATGGCTTCGCAGCGGAGGACGCGGCTGCCATCGACCGCTATTTTCTCGTGTTGCTCGGGGTCGCGGTCGTCTTCGGCGCATTCGCCGCCCTGCGTTTCTATCTAGTCATGTGGCTCGGCGAACGCGTCGTCGCCGACATTCGCAGCGCGGTATACGACCATGTCATTCGCATGGACCCGGCGTTCTATGAGATCACGAAAACGGGCGAAGTGCTCTCACGGCTAACGACCGACACGACGCTGATTCAGTCGATCGCAGGCGTCGGGCTCTCGATCACGCTGCGCTCGTCCCTGACGCTGACCGGCGGGCTCACCATGCTCGCCATCACGAGCCCGGCGCTGACCGGACTGATTATCGTACTGGTCCCGCTCGTGCTCGTACCAATATTGCTCATCGGCCGGCGCGTCAGGCGCCTGTCACGCGCGGCGCAGGATCGCGTTGCGGACACGAGTGGACTCGCCGGCGAGACGCTCAACGCCGTACAGACGGTGCAAGCATTTACGCTCGAAGATCTGCAGAGCACACGGTTCGGGCAGGCCGTGGAGAGCGCTTTCGGCACGGCTTTAAAACGCATTCGGTTACGCGCTCTACTCATAGCCATCGCCATTCTCGTGATCTTCGGCGCCATCACCCTCGTGCTCTGGATCGGCGCACAGGCCGTGCTCGACGATCGCATGACGGGCGGCGAGCTCGGTCAGTTCCTGCTCTACGCACTGTTTGTCGCAGGCGCTGCCGCATCGCTCAGTGAGATGTGGGGAGAGGTTCAGCGCGCCGCCGGCGCGACCGAGCGACTCATGGAGCTCCTTCGCACCGAGCCGCTCATTCAAGCGCCGCCCGACGCGCTCTCGTTTCCGCTCGACGGCACCGGACGCATCGTCATCGAGCACGTCACGTTCGCCTACCCGTCGCGACCGGGCACGCGCGCGCTCGATGACCTCAGCCTTACGATCGACGCCGGCGAGACCGTCGCGATCGTCGGCCCCTCCGGCGCCGGCAAGTCGACGCTGTTTCAGCTGCTGCTGCGTTTCTACGATCCCGCGCGGGGCCGGATTCTCATCGACGGCCTCGAAATCAACCGGGCCGACCCGGAGGAATTGCGTCAACGCATGGGCCTCGTTCCGCAGGAGACGGTCGTATTCGCGACGACGGCCCGTGAGAACATTCGTTATGGGCGGCCCGGGGCACCGGATGCCGAAATCGAAGCGGCCGCGCGCGCAGCGGAAGCCGCCGACTTCATCGAAAAACTGCCGGACGGCTACGAGACATTTCTCGGCGAGCGCGGGACGCGCCTTTCCGGGGGGCAGCGTCAGCGCATCGCCATCGCCCGCGCAATCCTGCGCAACCCGCCTATCCTATTGCTCGACGAAGCCACGAGCTCGCTGGATGCCGAAAGTGAGCGTATCGTGCAAGAGGCACTCGAACATCTCATGCAAGGACGCACAACGCTCATTATCGCGCACCGTCTCGCCACCGTTCTCAAGGCCGATCGAATCGCCG